>NZ_DLSO01000145.1:0-3273 GCF_002500165.1 Gordonia sp. UBA7860
TCCACGGCGGGCCCCACATCGCGTCCGCGCTCAGCGGTCCGACGCCCGCTTCGACCCCGGCGTCGATGAGGGCGACGCGAATCGCCTCGCGCATGGTCGGCGCGGAGAGGTTGAGGTAGCCCGACATCGAGAAGATGTCGGAGATGCGGTTGCGGTGGTAGGCGCCGTAGATCATCGCGGCGTTGCCGCCCATCGAGATGCCCATCATGGCGTACTTCTGTTTCGGTCCCACCGCGAGACCGCGTGCGTCGAGCGCACGGATGATCCCGTCGAGGCGGCACGTCCAGCGGTACCGGTAGGCGATCTTGCTCGCCGGGCTCTTGGTCTCCCAGTCGGAGTAGAAGCTCGCGAGGCCGCCGACCGGCTGGATGACGTTCACTCCGGAATCCGCCATCCGCTGGATATGCGTCTCGTGGCGCCAACCACTCATATCGCTGGTGGCACGCAGGCCGTCGAGCGCGATGACCGTCTTGTAATTGCCCGCGCGCGTCCACATGTCGACAGGGGTGGCCGGCATCCCGCAGCCACCGACATAGAAGCGGCCGAAGTAGGCAGCATTTGCCGACCCCGCATTGACCAACCCGACGCTCAACGCCGTCGCGACCAGAACCACCACAACGACCACACGCCGCACGGACACGACGGACCACCACGATCTCTTACGCACCGGTGAACCGTATTGCGGCCGCCCGCACCCATGCCAGGCCAATCGGACGTCGTGACCACAGGTCTCCGACATTGAGACCGGGCAGTTACCAAAGTGGCAGATGTGACTCATGTTAATTAGAGTTACTCGTTTGCTTAGCTCGGACGCCGCCGTCGCGGTCGAGTCGAGAGGGGCGCCACGCCGTCTACGTCTGCCGAACGCAGGACACGAATTGCCCGCTTTCACGTAGTGACCGTGCCCGCACGTGGAACGATGATCCCGCACGAGCCGCCGCGCTCGACGCCGATGGCCACCAGCATCGACGTCGAAGACCACCTGAATCGGCGAGAGGCCAGAGATGAAGCCCCTACTGCGTACGACGTCGTTTCGGACAACACCACGAGCGTGCGGGGGTCGACGACTGGCCGCACTCGCCATCGGTGCGGCGATCGCCATGAGCACAGCATTCGGAGGCGGCATCGCCACAGCCGCACCCAAGGTCGCGCCGCCACCGGCAGGGTGCGGACTCGACTCGGACTCCGGAAAGACGGACCCCCGATTCACACTCTGGGACGACGTGAAGGGTGAGACGGGCGTCAAGCCGTTCAAGCCCGGCAACCTCGACGTCGTGACGCCCGCGGCGAAGTACCAACCCGACAAGAAGCACCCCAAGCGTTACGCGATACGCCTCGGCGGCGATCATCCCGGGCACGGCGACGATTACCTGCTGGTGCCGACCAATCGCATCAAGGGCATCGAATGCTCCTACCTGTGGGACGGCTCGCAGTTGAACCTCTGGTACTCCGCATGGGCGGAGGCCCAGAAGTGGGTCACCAAGGTTCCCGCGAAACCCCTTGCCATTGGCGTGAATTCAGCCGAGGCACGAGGGAAGGATCAGCTTCACATCCACCTCGCGGTGGCCAATCCCGCGACCGTGTCGGCGCTCAAGGCGATCAAGAATCCGCAGCGGAACCTTGATAAGTGGACCACGACCAACGTCAACCTCCCGGTGAATGATCCGCACAAAACGAAGACGAGCGCGCAGTTCCGTGTCGTGAAGTACACCGGCTCGCTGCCGAATCTGTTCCGAGTTCTCCACAAGCAACTCCCCAAGGGCGAGGCGATGTACACGCAGTCGATCGCCGTCATCGACGCCGGCACGCCCAACACGTACTACGTCCTCAACAGCACACCGAATCTGCCGGGACAGTCACCGGCCCACGGAACCGGGCTCGCCGACTACGTCTACGGGTGGGGCGTGTAAGTCGTTCACGCGCTCGACAGCGATTCGTCGAATCATTGGTCGTCAGTCACGAATCGGTGACGAAGTGCGGCGGGGAGTGGCTATTTGCGACGCCGCCCCGATACTGAGATGACCTGGCGCGGTGCACGTTCCACGCCACACAGCTCTTCGATACCAAAAAGAAGGAGGTGGTCATGAACAACGACACCGAGACAACAGATGACGTACACGATCACCTCGACGTGACCCAGCTCTGACCTTTCCTGGTCCACGGGTCATCTTGCGCGGCAACAACTCCCGACAAGGCTGATAGCCCCCTCCGGGTACGCCGCACTCCCCTGCGCCCAACCCCATCTCGGGGTCCGTCGGGCACCCACACATCGACGTTCCAGCCGACCTGCCGGCACCGAGGATCTACGCGATGGCGCGTTGCTGATCCGCCGGCGACCTGTGGTCGACCCCTTCACGAAAGGTGGTGGTACACATGCACAGTCAGAACACCTGGGGAATCTCCGGGCCGGTCTTCCTCGTCATCTTCGCCACAACATCCGTTGCATGCTGGCTCTGGGCGATCTGCGACATCTACCGCGCACGACGCATCCGCCTCGACGATCCGATCGAACGACTGACACCCACGGAGATCGGCATGCTGGTCTCCGATCGCAACGCACACCTCGCGGCGCTCACACAACTACTCACGCAGGGATACGTTGATTCCGACGGCCGGCCGACCCCCACGCCGTCGCGCACGAAGTCCCGACTCGATCAACTGTCTCGCACGATCCTCGAGGCACTCCGCAACCAGTCGGGAAAGCCCAACAATGTGGCCAGAACAACCCGGTGGGCCCGCACCGACCTACGCAACGAACTACGCGCACGCGGCTACCTCACGACGCCCTCCGCCCGAGGCGCCCGACTCGCGTTGGTGCTCGTCATGGTCGTCGGCGTGATCCGGGTCATCGCGGGGCTGAGCAACGGAAAGCCGACCGGCCTGCTGCTCGCCTTCCTCTTCGCCGACCTGATGTTCCTGCCGCTGGTGGCATGCATCCAAGAACGACGCACGATCCGCGGCAACACGGCATTGGCCGCCGCACGATCGAGGAACCGACATCTCCGACCTGAACTACGGCCTGCCGTACGCACATATGGTCCGACGGCCGCAGCGATCGGCGTGGCGCTCTTCGGCATCCGCATCGTCGAGCTCGTCGATCCCCCCTTCGCAGCCAACGCGAAAGCATCGACCGGGCACTTCGGCGGCTCGTGGAGTGCAGGTGGCGACTTCGGAGGCGGCTTCGGTTCGTCGAGTAGCTGCGGTTCGTCGAGTAGCTGCGGTTCGTCGAGTAGCTGCGGGGGCGGCGGCGGAGGCTGCGGCGGGGGGGGGGGG
>NZ_DLSO01000058.1:0-23390 GCF_002500165.1 Gordonia sp. UBA7860
CAGGTCGTCGGAATCGCAGTCGCAGTGGGCGGAATCGTTCTGATCGGAGTCGACCGCGCGGGCCACAGTTCGCTCGGTGTCGGCATCGTCGTTCCGATCCTGCTCACCGTTCTGGCGGGACTGTCCTGGGCATTCGGCAATATCGGCAACCGCCTCGCATTGCCCCCGAACTCCGGTGACGCACTGCGGATGACGCTGTGGATGTCGGTGGTGCCGCCGATCCCGCTGTACCTGCTGAGCCTCGTTGTCGACGGACCGTCGGCAGGTTTCCACGCCATGGCCACGATCGGCTCGACCTCAGGCCTGATCGCGCTGGCCGGGCTGGCGTATGTGGTGCTGCTCGGAACCATTGCAGGATCGGGTTTGTGGACGTCACTGATGCAGCGCTACCCGGCCAGCCGAGTCGCGCCGATGTCGCTCTTGGTTCCCGTCGTCGGGATCACCGCTGCCTGGCTCTTCCTCGGCGAGCAACCTACCTACGTCGAGATCGGCGGAGCCGCGCTGGTGATCGCCGGATGCGCAGCAGGAGTACTCGCCGCGCCACGCTCGCGGGCCCGCACCACACCCTCTCCCGTTTTCAGTCATTCGAGCGCCGAACCCACCACAAAAGCCCAGGTCGGCGCCAGCAGCGCCGCCGAAAATGACTGAAAACGGGTTACGACACCAAGCTCCCCACCCGAAATGCTCGTCGCGATCGATAGGTCGCAATCGATAGACCATCCCTACTGCTCACCGAGTCGTCAGAGGGCGTCGCCACGACCTCATACTGTTAGACGCCCTAGTATTCAGGGGTCGAACCAGCATCAGGGTTGGGTGCGATAGGCCCACCTGGGGACGCACGAGGGGATGATCAACGAGATGTCGCACGCCGAAGGCTCGCAGCCGTCATCGTGGCCGAAATTGGATGGCCGCGAGGACGACGAGGGTCGGATCGACACGTCGTTCGGTGCGGACCAGCCCCCGTCGGACGCTCCCCAACCGCCGCAACCCTCGCACGCACAATTCACCCCGCCGCCCGTGGCGCAGGTCAACTGGTACACGGGTAGGTCGGGCGAGGCGCCGCAGACACCCGAGATTCCGGTCGCTCAGTACCTCCCGAACGATCAGCATCCCGCACCGCAGCCGCCAGCTGGTTATCCGGCCGATCCCCACCAGGCAGTTCCCGGCGCGGCCTACCCGCCTGCGCCTGTGCAGCAACCAGGACCTCCCTGGCCTCACTACCCCGAGCCGAACTTCCCCGACCCCCATTACTACGGCGACCCCTACGAGGGGGGACCGCAACAGCCGGGAATGCAACCAGGTGCCCAGTTGCCCGGAGCTCCCGGTGCCGCGAATCCGAATCAGCAACCGGCGACACCGTTCTCGGCGCGCGGAGCCGGGTGGCGGCGAGCACTGCGCACCGTGTCGGGCGGTCTGATCAATCTGGGCGAGAGCAAGTCGCAACAACAACTCGACGAGATGATCGCACGCATCCGTCGGCCGATCGCCGGCGATTTCCGTCTGGCAGTGCTCTCCCTCAAGGGTGGCGTCGGAAAGACCACGACGACAATCGGACTCGGATCCGCGTTCGCATCGCTGCGCGGGGACCGGGTGATCGCGGTCGATGCAAACCCAGACTTCGGGACACTCGGCCGACGTGTCCCGCAGCAAACCGGCTCGACGGTGCGCTCGCTGCTCAACGACCCGAACGTCACCCGGTACGCCGACGTTCGGCGCCACACGTCCCAATCCGCGAGCCATCTGGAAGTGCTTGCATCCGAACGCGATCCGGCGATATCGGAATCCTTCAGCGCCGACGACTACCTTGACGTCATCGGAATCCTGGAGAACTACTACAACATCATCATGACCGACTGCGGTACCGGTCTCTTGCATTCGGCGATGGAGGGCGTCCTGAGTTCGGCAACCGCTATCGTCCTCGTCACGTCACCGGCCGTCGACGGCGCCGAAAGTGCCGCAGCCACACTGGATTGGCTCAACGCTCACGGCTATCAGCGACTGGTACAGCAGGCCGTCGTGGTGATCTCCGCGTCGAAGCCGGGAGGCGCGCCGATCGATCTGGACATGCTGACCGAGCATTTCCTCGGCCGGACGCGGGCGGTGCAGATCATCCCATTCGATGACCATCTCGCGACCGGCGCGCAGATCGACCTCGATTACATGAACCGCGACACCCGCAATGCATTCCTGGAACTTGCTGCGACAGTGTCGGATTCATTCAATCCGGGAATGCCGGACGCAGGTGCCGGCATGCAAGGATTCCAAGGGCCGCTCGGCGTACCCGGGTTCCAAGGACCTCCGCCCGGATTCCAGGGTCCGCCGACCGGGTACCAAGGACCTCAACCCGGGTTCCAGGCGCCGGCGCCCGAGTACCAAGCACCTGCGCCTGGCTACCAGGCGCCGCCGGCTGGCTACCAGGGTCCGCCGCCCGGGTTCCAACCCCCACCCGGCTACCAGGGCCCTCCGCCTGGGTACCAGGCACCTTCTGCGGGGCACGAAGCACCTCCGGTCGGCTATCAGGGGCCACCGCAGGGGTACCAGGGCACTCCGACGGGTGCTCAGGGGTATCCAACCGGGCAGTCCGACACCCCGCCGCAACCGTATCCGGCTGCGCCGCAAAGCCATTACGAACCAGCGGCACAGGAATCGATCCCCCCAGCCGACCAGAGGTTCTGAGCGACTCTACGGCTGGGCGCCGCTGAGCTTTCCGAGTTCATCGGGGCAGTAGCTCTGCGCCGCGAGGCCGAGGACCTGACCGGACTCGGCCTCGTTGAGTCCGTTCCCCACCTTGCGGAGGGCGTCGAGTAGTCCGTCGCCCGCCTTGAGATTCGCGCACACCTGCTTGCCCGCCGTCACTGCGGCCGCGTCGTCGAGAAAGTGGATGTTGAGTTGTTTGAGACCTTCCAGATAGAACTGATCACCTTGCTGCGGTAGCGATTTCGCGGCGTCAGGTGTCGAGGAAGTCGAAGTCGGCTGCGCCGAATCGCTGTCGCCACCGCCACATCCAGCAAGCCCGACAACCACCACGGCCATCGCCGGGGCCATCATCGCCCTGATGATCGAGCGTCCACTTTTCGGCATCGTCATGCCACTCCCCCATGTGTAGAAAGGTCTGATCAAGCCCCGAACCGTCGACCACTCTACTGACGCGAGACGCCGATCAGCGCAGGGCGTCGGACACCACGTCGGTGAACCGCGAGATTGCTTGACTCGCAACGGAACTGAACGCCGCCATGTTGGCGAAACCGTGGATCAGCGGCCCCTCTCGCTGCAACGTGACAGGCACTCCAGCGGCTCCGAGAGCATCGGCGTATGCGATCCCTTCGTCACGCAGCGGATCGAAGCCGGCGACCACGACGTGTGCGGGAGGTAGGCTTGAAAGGTCTTGTGCGAGTAGCGGAGAGACGCGCGGATCGGCTCGCTGGGCAGGATCGGGCACGTACGCGTCTGTGAAATCAGCGATGCGTTCGCCGGTCAAGAAGTAGCCCTTCGCGAACTCGCGCGCCGAGCCGTGTTCGCCGACGGAATCGGTCTTGGGATAGATCAAGAGCTGCAGCATCGGAGTGATCGGCTCACCACGGACCTCCTGCGCGACGACCGCTGCGAGATTGCCGCCAGCACTGTCGCCTGCCACGACGATCCGGTCGCTCGGGATACCCCAGCCCGGGGCGGCGTCGACCGCACCGCGCCAGGCCGCGAGGGCGTCGTCGACCGCTGCGGGGAAGGGGTTCTCCGGCGCGAGTCGATACTCGACGGACACAACGTCGGCGCCGGTGCCGACGGCGAGCCTGCGCGCGAGCGGGTCGTGACTCCTGCGACTGCCCGTGGTGAAACCGCCGCCATGGAAGAACAGGATCAACCCACGGCTCTCAACGCCCGCGCGATAGCGCGTCACCGGGATAGGACCTGCCGGGCCGTCGAACTCGAGGTCCTCCTCGACGGCCAGCACCGGGAGTTTCTCTGCGGTGAGCGCGGTGATCCGCGCCAATCCGCTGCGCGCCTTGCCGATCGTCGGCCCGCCCATGTCGGCGTTCGGAAGGACTGCTGTCACAGCCGCGGCGGCCAGCATCTCGACGCTGACGTGGTCGCCGTCTGCGTTGACCGGACACCACCGCGACACTGCACCGAACACCTGCGGTGGCACGTGGCCGATGACTCGCAAGAGCGAGCGGACGGGTCGTAGCGGCGGGGACAGCGTGGGGTTGGTGGCGCGGCTCACGGCCGCGAGACTACCCCGCGCAGGGGCGTGGTCTCGACAAGCTCGACCAGCGAGGGCGGCTCGACCAGCGGGGCGCAGCTCGACCAGCGAGGGGCCAGCGCGACCAGCGGGGCGCAACTCGACCAGCGAGGGGCCAGCGCGACCCCGGCCGCGCGCTGCGCCCCGACGGCGGGCCGTGGGGCGCTGTGACAGACTCTCCCCATGCCCGACCGCGTCCCCGCTCCGGGTGGCTCGACCACCCGTGTCCCCGTTCGTACGTCGCTAGCCCTCGGAGCTGCGTCGGCTGCCCGCTGGGCGTCGCGCACCGCGGGGCGCGGCAAGGGATCGATGATCGGCGGCCTGGTCGCCGAGAAGATCGACCCGAACATCATGGGCCGTCTCGCCGCCGGAAAGCGGACCGCGCTGATCACCGGAACGAACGGAAAGTCGACGACCACACGCATGACCGCCGCCGCCCTGGCCGAACTCGGCGAGGTCGCCACCCAGGCCGACGGCGCCAACATGGACGCGGGCATCATCGCGACGCTCAGCCTGCAGCGGTCGGCGCCGGTCGCGGCACTCGAGGTCGACGAGTTGCACGTTCCGCATGTGAGCGACGCCGTCGACCCCGAGGTCGTGGTGATGCTCAACCTCTCACGCGACCAACTCGACCGCGTCGGCGAGATCAACATGATCGAACGACGGCTTCGCGAGGGCGTCGCACGCCACCCCGATACGACCGTGATTGCAAACTGCGACGACGTTCTGGTCACCTCCGCCGCATTCGACGCCCCGAAGGTCGTCTGGGTTGCTGCGGGAGCCAGCTGGGTCGGCGATTCGGTGAGCTGCCCGCGCACCGGTGAGCCGATCGCGCGCACCTCCGGCGACCCCACCGACCCGTCGATTCAGAGCGGCGTCGACTGGTATTCCACCGGCGATCCGACGTTCCGTCGTCCGACGCCCCAGTGGTGGGTCGACGACGAAAAGATCTATGGCCCTGACGGATTCGAGGCGTCCATGACGTTGAGCGTGCCCGGCCGCGCCAATCGTGGCAACGCCGCGCAGGCCGTTGCCGCTGCCGTCGCGATGGGTGCCGATCCCGCCAAGGCCGTTGCCGCTGTCAGCACGGTCGGCGAGGTGGCCGGGCGCTACGGCATCCACCAGGTCGGCAATCATTCCGTGCGCACGCTGCTCGCCAAGAACCCCGCGGGGTGGCAGGAAGCGCTCTCGATGATCGATCAGGACGCCGACGGCCTGGTCATCGCCGTCAACGGTCAGGTCCCCGACGGCGAGGACCTCTCGTGGCTCTGGGACGTGCGGTTCGAGGCGTTCGAGACGATGCAGGTGGTCGCGGCCGGCGAACGCGCCGCCGACTTGTCGGTCCGACTCCTCTACGCAGGCGCCGAGCACACCACCATCCCCGACACCATGGAAGCCATCGCCTCCTGCCCGCCCGGACGCGTCGAGGTACTGGCCAACTACACCGCGTTCCGCGATCTCGGCGTCGCAATCGAACGCGCCGAGCGCGCACGGAAGGGACAGTGATGAGTACTTCGACGCTGCGCATCGGCCTTGTTCTGCCCGACGTCATGGGAACCTACGGTGACGGCGGCAACGCGCTGATCCTCCGGCAGCGAGCACGTATGCGCGGCATCGACGCCGAGATCGTGCAGATCACCCTCGACGACGAGGTGCCCGACTCGCTCGACGTCTACACCCTCGGCGGCGCTGAAGACTACGCGCAGCGGCTCGCGACGCGGCATCTCACTCGGTACCCGGGTCTGCAGCGGGCCGCGGCCGCCGGACGTCCCGTGCTCGCCATCTGCGCCGCAATCCAGGTGCTCGGCCACTGGTACGAGACATCGGCAGGCGAACGCGTCGACGGCATCTCACTCTTCGACCTCACCACATCCCCGCAGGCCACACGCAGTATCGGCGAGGTGGTCACCGACCCGGTGATGCCAGGACTGACCGATCAGCTCACCGGATTCGAGAACCACCGCGGGGGCACAACGCTGGGGTCCGACGCCGCGCCGCTCGCGAAGGTCCGCCACGGTGTCGGCAATGGTGTCGGTGACGGGACCGAGGGTGTCGTGCAGGGCTCAGTACTCGGGACGTACATGCACGGTCCGGCGCTGGCTAGAAACCCGCAGCTCGCCGACCTGCTCCTGGCGCGCGCGATGGGCGTCGACTCGCTCGCGCCGCTGGAGCTTTCCGAAGTGGACCGGCTGCGCAGCGAACGGCTCGCCGCCGGGCGTCGAGGCTGAGCGCCTGACCCGCCAGCCGAGCGCTCACCCCGCCGGTCGAGCGCTCATCCCGCTGGTCGAGCGTGTCGAGACCACCCGCCGGTCGAGCGTGTCGAGACCACCCGCCGGTCGAGCGGCTTACTCCGTTGGTCGAGCCTGTCGAGACCACCACGCCCGCCGGAAACGCGAGCACTTCTCCGGCCCGCAGATGGCGCAGTCGGTGCCCGATCGGAAGTGCTCATGCGCTGTGCGGGGATGACCGCAGCGGCACGTCGGGTCGGGATCGCGCCCCGCGAGCCGTCGCATCTTCTCGCTCATGGACGCCGTCACTTCCGTTCTGCTGCACACCGCTACGACGCGGACACCGTTATCAGGCAGATCGTATCCACTCCATCGCCGGCTCCGATATGAAGGTTCACCTCAGCGGCTCGATCAGTCACGCGCCCGCGTCGTCGACCACAGGTAACCCCGCGTGGCGGCCGGCGGCGCGCAGGACCCCGCGCAGCATCGCGGGCGTCAGGCGTCCGGTGAACGTATTGTGTTGGCTCACGTGATAACTCGCGAAAAGCGTGAGTTCGCGGTCGCCGCGTCGAATTGCGGTCTGCGCACCGTGACCGAACTTCGGTCTTGGCCGCGCAACCTCCCACCCGAGACCGGCGAACCCGGTCAGCGCCGCTTGCCAACCGAACGCGCCGAGCACGAACACCGACCGCAAAGTCGGTGCGAGAAGGTCGATTTCGTTGTGTAGCCAGTGCGCGCACTGATCTCGCTCGGCCGGCGTCGGCTTGTTCTGCGGAGGCGCGCAATGCACGGGCGCGGTGATCCGCACACCGGTCAGTTCCAAGCCGTCGTCGATGGAGACCGCAGTCGGCTTGTTGGCGAGCCCTACGTCGTAGAGAGCACGGTAGAGCACGTCGCCACTCTGGTCCCCGGTGAACATTCGGCCTGTCCGGTTGGCGCCGTGCGCCGCGGGTGCCAGCCCGAGGATGAGCATGGCGGCGTCGGCCGGACCGAATCCGGGAATCGGCCTACCCCAATAGGTTTGATCGGCGAAGGCTGCACGCTTCTCACGGGCGACCAATTCACGCCAGGCAACAAGTCGCGGGCACACACGGCATTGGATCAGCGCCGCGTCGAGTGTCGCGATGCTGCGGTAGGCCATGAGCTCACGGTACGCGGGTCAATCCAACACCCGGCACCGCTCACGCGTGCGGTCGACGGCAAACCAGCCGCGCTCGAATTGCTGCCACATCGCCAGGTGTGCCCTCGACGATTCTCCGTCTCGTGCCACAGCGCGGTCGAGCCGCTCCTCGGGCGTACCGCCGTCGAGCCACAGTGAGTACGTCAACCGGTCGGCGATCCGACGCCGCGCCGCCGACACCCCTTCGATGATCAGCAGTGGCTCCCAGCGATACCAGACCCGCTTGCCGATCGTCGGCTCGCCGTCGACCCACTCACGTGGGCGATATCGGTAGTCGCGGCGTCGGACAAAGGCATGCAACACATCGGATTCCATCTCTGGCCACCACGCCACAGGATCGTCCCAGGTGGCGAAATCGTCGGTGCGGACGAGGACAACGCCGGTACCGCGGGCGTGAAGTTTGTCCACCAGGGTGTCGGCGACGGTCGTCTTGCCCGATCCGGACGGCCCGTCGATGGCGACGATCCCCGACACCATCTCCGCGGCCAACTCGTCGAGTTGGGCATCGAGCTCAGGCGAGAGCGAGCCCATCGAGCGTGCACCGTCTCCCACCAGCGCGCTGGTTTCAGGCAAGGACCCGCCGCCCCGACAGCGCCCGGCCAAGGGTGAGCTCGTCGGCGAATTCCAGGTCGCCACCCATCGGCAGGCCCGAAGCCAGGCGAGTCACCGACAGCCCCGGGAAGTCTTTGAGCATGCGCAGGAGGTAGGTCGCGGTGGCCTCCCCCTCAGTGTTGGGGTCGGTGGCCACGATCACCTCGGTGACGTCGACGCCGTCGGGCTGATTGGCGAGGCGTCGAAGCAGCTCGCGGATGCGCAGTTGGTCCGGTCCGATCCCCGACAGCGGATCGAGCGCCCCGCCGAGCACGTGATAGCGACCGTGGAACTCCTTGGTCCGCTCGATCGCGTGGACATCCTTGGGCTCCTCCACGACGCAGATCTTGGTGGCGTCGCGACGGGCGTCGGCGCAGATGCGGCACAGCCGCTCGGCCGAGACGTTGCCGCATTCGGCACAGAACGTGACGTCGTCGCGGACGTGGCCGAGGGCAGCGATGAGTCGGTCGATGTCGGACTTCTCACCGGCGAGCAGGTGGAAGGCGATGCGCTGCGCACCCTTGGGGCCGAGCCCTGGCTGTTTGGCCAGCTCGTCGATCAGATCCTGGATGGGGCCCTCGTACATGAATCCTCAGCCGAGGCCGGGAAGTCCGCCGCCGAGTCCGCCTGCGAGCGGTCCCATCTTCTGGCTGGTCAACTCGTCGCGCTTGGACGCGAGATCCGACAGTGCGCCGAGGACCAGATCTTGCAGCGTCTCGACGTCGTCGGCGTCGACGACCTTGGGATCGATGGTCACCGCGGTGACCTCGCCGGTACCCGTTCCGGTCACGGTGACCAGCCCGTTGCCCGCCGAACCGGTGACCTCGGTTGCCGCGATCTCCTCCTGCGCCGCGAGCAACTTCTCCTGCATCTGCTGCGCCTGAGCGAGCAGACCCGCCATCGGATTCTCGCCGCCGTCACCGCCGCCGAACAGGGAACTGGGGTCAAAAGGTTGAGTCACGTTAACCAGGGTAGTCGGTGCGCTCACCGCAGCAGTCGCTCGACATGCTCGATGATCTCGTCGACACTCTCGTCACCGACCGGCGTGATCTGGAAGGAGAGCACGTTGTCGCCGAAAAGCCTGCCCGCCTTCGGGGTGAGAGCGAACTCGATCCGATCGTCGTCGACGCGACGCCACTCGACCACCCCGCCATAGACGGGCGCGCTGGCTCCCGTGGTGACGCAATAGCCTTCACGACCAGAGCTTCCACCGCCAGAGCTTTCACGGCCACCCGCTTCGGCGTCGACAACCAGGTCGCGCTGAATCTGGAAGCAGCCCATCGATTCGTCGTCGATGAAGACGACGGCCTCGCACCCGAGATCGGGATGTCGCTCGTAGGAGGCGTGGATGGTCACAAATCTCAGCCTAGCGGTGCATTCGCGGCCGATCGAGCCCGTGTCCGGGTGCTGCTACGTACACAACTCGTACCTGAGCGAGGGGCCGCGACAACAATTTCGATGGCCCCCCGCTGACGTCATGATTGTGTACGCACTCGCTCACTCAGTCCGGATGGGCGCGTGTTCCGGCTGTCTACCGCTGACGAATCTGCGCGGCTCCCCGGTCAGCGGATCGTCGAACTCCAAGCTGTGCGCGAGTAGGCGCAGCGGCCGGGTGAAGTCGCCACGATCAGGCAATTCGGCCAGGTCGGGGCGTACGTCGGGGTACAGCGGATCGTCGACGATGGGTACCCCGAGCAACGCCATGTGCAGCCGGAGTTGGTGGGTGCGTCCGGTGTGCGGGCGCAGTCTGTAGAGGCCATGGCCAGACCCGGCATCCGCGATCAGACTGATCTCGCTGACCGCGTTGACTTCACCGTCGACGACCAAAGCCCGCAGGTCGCCAGCAGTTTTCTCGATGCGGTTCCGCACGGTTGCCGGAGTGCGCAGCGCGTCGTCGAGGGGCGCGAGCGCACGGTATTCCTTGCGTGCGAGTCGTCGTGCGAACAGATCCTGATACGCCGCGCGGACCTGCGGGCGGGCTGTGAACAACAGCACGCCGGACGTCAGCCGGTCGAGCCGGTGAGCGGGCGCGAGCGCGTCGTTGCCGAGTTCACGCCGCAGCCGCACCAACGCGGTCTGGGTGACGTGCCGCCCGCGCGGCATGGTCGCGAGGAACGGTGGTTTGTCGACGACGACGATGTTCTCGTCGCGGAACAGGATCGGCAGGTCGAAGGGGATCTCGATCTCGTCGGGCAGATCCCGATACAGGTAGTACGACGTGTTGGCGCGGGCAGGAGCGTCGAGGTCGGCAGGGTTGCCGTCTGCGTCGACGACGTCACCGGCGGCAGTCCGCCCCCGCAGGTCGTCGAGCGTCAGGTCGGCCAGCGAAGGGCTGGCCAGCAGCGACTCCCCGACCGTCAGCTCCTCGCCGTGGCGCACCACGACGCGCGTCGCGTCGACGCCGTCGCGCACCGGTAGTGGCGAGGGCCGAGCACGGCCGCGACGTCGTGGTGTCCGGGGATCGTCCTGCGGACTCATCGTGCGAACCGGTCCGCAGAGCTGGGCTACTTCTCGACCCGCGCCTTGAGATTCGCGAGCAGCTGAGCCTGGATCTTGGCGAGACCCTTGGGCGCGAACGTCTTCTCGAAGAAGCCGCCGATGCCGCTGGCGTTGGAATTCCACGTGGTGGTCGTGGTGACCTTGGAACCGCTACCTGCCGGGGCGACCTTGTACGTCGTCACCATCGACGAGTTCTCGTCACGCTCGGTGATCGTGTCCGGAACCACGGTGACCGTCGCCTTGACGTCGCGCTGGCGCTTGGAGGTCGCCTGCAGAATCCAATGCACCACCGTGCCGTCGCCCTGGCCGCCGCTGATGACCTTGTAGTCGCGGTACTGCTCGGGAAGGATCGCCGGACGCGCGTCGACGTAGTCGGCGAGAACTCCGATCACCTGGTCGGGACTTGCGGCGATGTCGATCGTTTGACTGGCGGAAATCTCACCCACGACGGGCACTCCTTCATGGCAGATTGGCGGGCGTGCTGATCAGGTCCTAGGCTAGCCAAGTGACTTCTGGACGGTTGGAGATGGGGGCACAGGCTTTCGACGACGGGGTTGCCACCCTTCTGGCCAGCTATCGGGCGATTCCGCCAGGAGCAACGGTCCGTCTCGCGAAAAAGACGTCGAACCTGTTTCGTGCGCGCGCCAAGAATCCGCATCCCGGCCTCGATGTATCGGGTCTCGATCGGGTGATCTCCGTCGATCCGATTGCCAAGACCGCCGACGTCGCGGGAATGTGCACATACGAGAATCTGGTCGCCGCTACGCTGCCGTACGGGCTGGCGCCGCTGGTGGTGCCGCAACTCAAGACCATCACCCTCGGCGGTGCGGTCACGGGCCTCGGTATCGAGAGCACCTCCTTCCGTAACGGCCTGCCGCACGAGTCGGTGCTCGAGATCGACATTCTGACCGGCGACGGCTCCATCGTCACCGCGACGCCGACCAACGAGAACTCCGACCTCTTCTTCGGTTTCCCCAACTCGTATGGGACGCTGGGGTATTCGGTCAGATTGAAGATCGAGCTCGAAACAGTGCAGCCGTACGTTGCATTGCGCCACATACGTTTTCACGATCTTGCGACACTGCAGTCGACGATGAACACCATCGCCGACGAACGTAGCTACGACGGCGAGCGCGTCGATTACCTCGACGGTGTGGTGTTCACCGCCGACGAGGCGTACCTGACCGTCGGCCGCCAAACCGACGAGGCCGGTCCGGTCAGCGACTACACCGGGATGGACATCTACTACCGCTCCATCCAGCACGATTCCGGGATCAAGCGCGATCGCCTGACCATCCACGACTATCTCTGGCGCTGGGACACCGACTGGTTCTGGTGTTCACGAGCCTTCGGTGCCCAGAACCCCAGAATTCGACGTCTCTGGCCAAAGAGGTTGCTGCGCAGCAGCTTCTACTGGAAGTTGATCGGCTACGACCAGCGCTTCGACATCGCCGACAGACTCAACAAGCGCAAGGGGTTGCCCGCCAACGAGCGGGTGGTGCAAGACATCGAGGTTCCCATCGAGAACACCACCGCGTACCTCGAGTGGTTCCTCGAAAACATTCCGATCGAGCCGGTGTGGTTGTGCCCGTTGCGTTTACGTGAGCCGGCGCTAGCTGTCGCCGACGCCGCACGCCCCTGGCCGCTCTACCCGCTCGAACCCAAGCGCACCTACGTCAACGTCGGCTTCTGGTCGGCGGTGCCCGTGACGCCCGACGACCCGGGACACGCCAACAAGCTCATCGAGCGAGAGGTGGCCGATCTCGACGGACACAAATCGCTGTATTCGGAATCCTTCTACTCCCCCGTAGAGTTCGACGAACTCTACGGTGGCGAACACTATCGACTCCTGAAGAAGCGGTACGACCCTCGCGGACGGCTTCTCGACCTCTATGCGAAAGCGGTGAAACGGCAATGACCACGTTCCAGGACAACGTACCCGCAACTCCCCCGGAAGCCTCGCCGGGCAAAATGACGCTTGCACAGATCTTCGAGTCGCTCGTCGGCGGAAATCTCAGCATCAGAATCACCGCGTACGACGGCAGCTCGGCAGGCCCCGTCGACGCCGAGTACGGGTTGAACCTCAAGAACTCTCGTGGCACAACGTATCTCGTCACCGCACCCGGCGACCTCGGACTGGCGCGCGCGTACGTGTCGGGCGACCTCGAATTGATCGGTGCCCACCCCGGCGACCCCTACGAGGCGCTACGCGCTCTTGCCGCCGACCTCGAGTTCAAGCGTCCGTCTCCCCTGACGTTGGCGAATGTGGCCCGCTCGCTGGGCATCGAGCATTTCAAGCCGATCGCGCCGCCACCCCAGGAAGCGCTGCCACGCTGGCGACGCTTCGCAGAAGGCCTGCGGCACAGCAAGTCTCGCGACGCCGAGGTCATCCATCATCACTACGACGTGTCGAACACCTTCTACGAGTGGGTCCTCGGGCCGTCGATGACCTACACCTGCGCGGTCTATCCCGACCTCGAGGCGTCGTTGGAGACGGCCCAGGAGAACAAGTACCGCCTGATCTTCGACAAGCTGCGTCTCAAGCCGGGCGATCGCCTGCTCGACATCGGTTGCGGCTGGGGCGGAATGGTGCGCTACGCAGCGTCGCGCGGGGTCAAGGCACTCGGTGTCACGCTCTCCGCAGAACAGGCCGAGTGGGCCCAGAAGAAGATCATCGACGAGGGACTCAGCGAACTCGCCGAGGTGCGGTTCAGTGATTACCGCGACGTGACCGAGAGTGACTTCGACGCCGTCTCGTCGATCGGACTCACCGAGCACATCGGCGTCCACAACTACCCGGCGTACTTCACCTTCATCCGCGACAAGCTCCGGGTCGGCGGAATGATGCTGAACCACTGCATCACCCGCCCCGACAACTTCAAGAACGCGCGCGCCGGGTCGTTCATCGACCGCTACGTCTTCCCCGACGGCGAACTCACCGGCTCCGGCAAGATCATCTCGAAGATCCAGGACATCGGCGGACTCGAGGTGCTGCACGAGGAGAACTTACGTCCGCACTACGCCATGACGCTGCGTGACTGGAACCGCAACCTCGTCGAGCATTGGGACGAGGCCGTCGAAGAGGTCACCGAGGGCACCGCGCGGCTATGGGGCCTGTACATGGCCGGATGCCGAATCGGCTTCGAGCGCAACATCGTTCAGCTTCACCACGTCCTGGCGACCAAGCTCGACGACTACGGTCAGAGTGATCTCCCGCTGCGCCCGTGGTGGGACGCGTAGGCGCTACATCTCAAGCCCGCCGACGGCTACCCCGCTGCCGTCGGCGGTGAACCCGGTGCCCTCGCACGGTGGTCCCGGCGGCGTCGACGACCATCCCGGCGGCGTCGGCGACTCTCGGCTCACTCCAGCGGACGGGCACCGAGTTCGGTCTGTAGTAACTCCATCGCCAACTTGTTCGGGTCGAATCGTCCCTCGGGAGCCGCGTTCTGGACTTCGGCGACCATCTCGGCGCGCTCGGACTCGGGAATGTCGTCGTCTTGACGGGGCGGCTCGGGCTCCTCTGGTTCGGGCGGAACGTCTTGTGTGGCGGCCGCTTGCGCCTGACCGTCGGATCCCGATCGCGCGCGACTCGGTCGCGAGAAGGTCTGGGTTCGACGCTGCTGCCGATCGGATTGCGGCGCAGCGCTCTTCGTCGATGCGTTGAGGTCGACGACCTTGTGTACTGTCGCGACGTCGAGTTCGGTCCCGAATACCTCGGCGAACGCCTCACGCATGATGCCGACCGCGTGCGGGGCCGACAACCGACCCACGAGTACCTCGATCGGATGCGCGAGCACGACGGTGTTGTCGCGGATCTCGTCGATCACCGCATTCGACAACATCGGTTCGAGGCTCTTCGAACGCTCGCGGACTGCGGCGCGGACTTCCTGGAACCGCTTACGTGCCGACTCGACGTCGAGGCCCGACGGAGGCTCGGGTTCTGGGTGCGGTTCGGGTTCGACGACCCGCGGTGCCGACGGACGGCCGTCGTCGGGAATGGGGGCCTCGAACTCGTCGACCGGCTCGTCCGGCAGCGGGATCTCGTCGTCGACGAACGCCGCCGACGGTGCAGACTCCTGCTCCGGTGCAGCTGGCCGTTCGGGCGCTGCCGCCGCGTTGGACACAGGCTCCGGCGTCTCGGGTGGGGCGGGGGTGGCCGCCTCTTCACGCTTGGGCATCGGACGCGTCGGCTCGGCCGGAGCATCGACCACTGGGCGCTCCTGCGCTGCCGCCGGGGCAGCCGGGGGCGTCGGAGCGGAGGCGGGAGAATCGCCGGCCGGGGGCGTCGGAGCAGTGGCGGGGACTGGAGGTGCCGATGGCGCGGAGGCGGTCGGGGCCGCGGACTGAACGGTCGGCGCCTCGTCGGCTGCTTTCCGCTGCGAGGGGCGCACGTACTTCGGCGGGTCGACCGGCGGGGGGGCGGGCGCTGCCGTGGGGGCACCCTCGGCTCGCGCAGACGCCGAAGGCGTTGCACCCCCGGCGTTTCCACCGGCCGGAGCCACACCCGACTCGAGCCGCTCCAACCGTTGGAGCAGCGCGGCATCGTCGGCCGAGACCGCGGGCAGCAACATCCGTGCGCACATCACCTCGAGCAGCAGTCGCGGCGACGTGGTGCCGCGCATCTCGCCGAGCGCTTCGTGCACGATCTCGGCGAAGCGGGTGAGCCCGCCGGGCCCGAGGTGCTCGATCTGACCCTGCATTCGTGCGAGTTGATCGCCGGGCGCTTCGACGAGTCCACGTTCGGCCGCGTCTGGAACTGCTTGCAGCAGAATGAGATCGCGCAACCGCTCGAGAAGGTCGACGGCGAAACGTCGAGGATCGTGCCCGGCGTCGACGACCTTCTCGACCGTCGCGAACAGCGCTGCGCCATCGGAGGCGGCGAGGGCGTCGATGGCGTCGTCGATGAGTGCGATGTCGGTGACACCGAGCAGGGCGAGGGCACGGTCGTAGGTGACGCCCTCGTCGGACGCACCTGCGAGTAGCTGGTCGAGGATCGACAGTGAGTCGCGCGGTGAGCCGCCTCCAGCGCGGATGACCAACGGATAGACATCCGGCGCTACGACGACGCCCTCTTTGGCGCAGATGTTCTCGAGCAGCCCGCGCATGACCGGCGGCGCGAGGAGGCGGAACGGGTAGTGGTGCGTCCGCGAGCGGATGGTGGGCAAGACCTTCTCGGGCTCGGTGGTGGCGAAGACGAAGATGAGGTGCTCCGGCGGCTCCTCGACGATCTTCAGCAACGCATTGAACCCCGCGTTGGTGACCATGTGCGCCTCGTCGACGATGAACACGCGATACCGCGACTCCGACGGGGCGTAGAAGGCACGGTCGCGCAGTTCACGCGTGTCGTCGACGCCACCGTGGCTGGCGGCGTCGAGTTCGATCACGTCGAGGTTGCCCGGCCCGCCCGGCGCGAGGGCCACACACGACGAGCAGACGCCACACGGCGTCGACGTCGGGCCCTGCTCGCAGTTCAGTGAGCGCGCGAGGATGCGGGCCGACGACGTCTTGCCGCAACCGCGCGGTCCGGAGAACAGATACGCGTGATTGATGCGGTTTCCGTCGAGGGCGCGGCTGAGCGGATCGGTGACGTGCTCCTGCCCGACGACTTCGGCGAACGTTGCCGGACGATAGGTGCGATACAGAGCCACGCGTCGAGAATACCGGCGATCACCGACACCTCGACCCACTGCCCCGTGGGTGTGCATACTGCACCGGAGCTCGCAGAAACCAACGCCTCACGGGCGGAGCACACGTACCGGTACAGCCGTTCGGCCCCATAGACGTAACTATCTGCGCACGCTTGCTAGTCACACAGCCGGTCCCGTGGCGCCCGCGGCACTCTCGGCGCCGAACCGATCGCGCAGCGCGAACTTGAGCACCTTGCCGGAGGGATTGCGCGGTAGGGCGTCGACGAACTCCAAGCGCAGCGGGAGCTTGTAGCGGGCCAGTCGGTCGGCTGCGAACTCGCGCAGCTCCTCCAGGGTCACGGTCTCGCCGGGAGCCGTGGCGATGACGGCTGTCACTGCTTCGCCCCATTTGGCGTCGGGGAGTCCTACGATGGCGACCTCCGCGACGGCGGGATGGCTGTAGAGCACGCTCTCGACCTCGGCGGGATAGACGTTCTCGCCGCCGCTGATCACCATGTCCTTGACCCTGTCGACGACGTAGACGTAGCCGTCGTCGTCCTCACGCCCGACGTCGCCGGTGTGGAACCAGCCGTCGTCGTCGATCGCGGCGTCGGTGGCGCCCGGGTTGTTCCAATAGCCAACCATCACCTGCGGGCCGCGGACGCAGATCTCGCCCGGCTGCCCCGCCGCGACCTCGGTGTTCGTGGCGTCGACTAGGCGGACGTCCGACAGCGGCAACACCTTGTTTCCTGCTGCACCGATCTTCTTCTCCGATTCGTCGATGCCCATCACGAGGGCCAGTGGTGCCGTCTCGGTGAGGCCGTATCCCTGCGCGAAGGTGACACCCCGGTCGGCGTAGGCACGCATCAGCGGTTCGGGTACCGGCGCCCCGCCGCAGATGAAGTAGCGCAGCGACGACAGATCGGCGGTGGCGAAGGTGGGCACCTGGCTCATGAACAAGAACATCGCCGGCACACCGAACATCGTTGTGACGCGATACTTTTCGATGTCGGAGAGTGCTTGCGTCGGGTCGAAAGCACCCGACAGGATCACGTGGCCGCCCTTCTGGAGCGTGACGAGAGTGGTGACGTTGAGGCCGCCGATGTGAAACAGCGGTGCCGCGGTATAGGTGACGTCGGAGGAGACGGTGTCGAAGCTGAGCAGCGCATTGATGTTGTTCCAGAACAGGTTTCCGTGCGTGAGCATGGCGCCCTTGGGACGGCCGGTGGTCCCCGAGGTGTACATGATGACCGCGACGTCCTCGGCGTCGGCGAACACCGGATCGGCGATCGGCGTGCCGACGGCGAGGAGGTCGTCGAAGCTCTCCCACCCCGATGCCTCCCCCACCGCGACGTACCGGTCGATCGACAGGTCGGAGCGCACCTCGTCGACGACGCTGGTGAGCGTGGCGTCGGCGATCAGTGTCGTCGCACCGCAGTCGTCGAGGATGTAGGCCAGTTCGGGCCCGGTGAGTCGGAAGTTGAGTGGCACGAACGTCGCGCCCGCCCGTGCACAGGCGAACAGTGAGATCAGAAAGGCCGAGTGGTTCGGTCCGAGATAGGCCACCCGGTCCCCCGACCTGACACCGCCGGCGACCAATTGGTCAGCGAGACAATCGATTCGGTGCTGGAACTGTGCGTAACTGAGCGTCTCGTCACCGAAGGTCACCGCCGGATGATCAGGTCCGATCGCGGCGCGGCGTGCCGTCCATGAGCCGAGATCCATCGAATCGGGTACCGCCACTCGTCCAGCCATCACAGACTCCCACCGTCGGTGCGGAGGCACGGTGCACTCCGCCGAGAATGGCATCAGCGTAGGACGACGAGGTGTCCGAGTTCAGTGAATTGGCGATAACCGAATAGTCGATTACTTCAGGTCGGTCACGGCAGAGCACTCCGGCGCACGCAGGGTGAGCAGTCCGTGGTCGACGGCGTTGATGGTGATCTTCACCTTGCCCCGGCCCGGGATTCCGTAGATCTGGTAGCCGCTGTTGTCGCCGATCGAGTGGGTCCAGTGCCGGTAGTAGGTGTGCGTCGGCCCGTTGGGCAGTTGCGTGACGGTGATCCTCGTGTCCGACGCGTAGGGGAAGATCCCCTGGCGTCGGGCGGGCCCGGGTTGAGCCCGCTACAGGTGACGTCGACGACGGCGAAGTGTCTGTTCGCTCAGCTAGCCAATCGTGTCCCGCACGTGATCGGGGTCGGGCACAACGGACACCCGTGGTCTCCGATAGATGACGATGGTCGCGATGGTCGTACAGAGAAAGACCGCGTTGTAGGGATACACCGTGAACCATTCGAGCCAGCTGATTCCGTGTTTGAAGAACAGTCCGATGAGGTAGGCGTCGGGAACCGTCTTGTTGACGAACCAGATCGGGTGCGCGAGATAGGTGCGCCACGAGAACGACACCAGAATCAGGCCTGCGCACGCCGCGCCCGCCAATGTTCGACATAGCGGTGACAGATCAACGCGCAGGATCAGGTTCACGCAGATCACAAGGATCGGCACGAACCACACCCAGTGATGTCCCCACGACATGGGCGAAATCGCGCATGCCGTCATGCCGACGAGGCTCAGCGCCAGCAGTTCCTGGCCGTGGCGGTGCGCGAGTACGGCCGCGTACATACCCAACGCGAGCGCTGCGAGGGCCAGGACACCCCACAGCAACGAATTCGGCGCGTCGGTGTGGATCAGGTTTGCCAACCACCCGCGGATCGACTGATTACCAACGGTTTGCGGTGCGCCGACTCGATTCGAGTCGAAAAGCTTGTCGGTCCAGTAGGCCCAGGATTCGCTTGGCAGCACGATGAATCCGACGACGATGGTGCCGACGAAGCCTGCGATGACTCCGAACATCGCGCGCCAGCGCCGCAGAATTGCCAGATACAGGATGAAGATCAACGGGGTCAGTTTGATTCCCGCGGCAATTCCGGTACCGATGCCCATGCCGCGACTGTTGTCGCCCTTGGGTCTCTCGGCACGCAGCAGGTCGGCCAGGATGATGAGCAATAGAAAAACATTGATCTGGCCGTACCAGACCGTCGTGCGGACCGGTTCGAGCAGCAGCGCGACGGCAATCAGCGAGAGCGCGATGATCCGCAGCGGCCACGTCGCCTGTCTGCCGAGCGAGCGGAAGCACAACATGATCACCAGGTACAGCGCGACGAAAATGCCTGCGGTCCAGACGATTCGGGCCACTTCGAACGACATCAGCGCGAACGGGATGAAGATGATCGCCGAGATGGGCGCGTACGTGTAGTCCATCTGGCCGAGCAGCTTGGCGTCGTACAGGCTGCCACCGTCGAGCACGGTTTGCGTTCCCGCGCGGTACACGTCGAGGTCGAGCTGATTGTCGAAGAGTCCCCAGAACGGCGTCGTGAAGGGAACGATCACGTCCTGCAGCCACACGGCCACGGCGGCCACGAGCAGGAAGCCGACAGCCACGACCCAACGTCGTGAGGCCCTCACCATTGCCGGACTGTCACACGTGTGCCGTCTCGTCAGGATTCGACGTCGGCGAGGAGCTTCTCCGTCGCGGCAAGGAGTACGCAGGTTGCGACGCCGTCCATCGCGACGCGCAGGTCGTCGGTGCTGGGGAAGGTCGGTGCGAGCCGGATGTTGCGGTCGTACGGATCGTGCTTGTACGGGTAGGTCGAGCCGGCGGCCGTCAGCGCGATCCCGGCCTCCTTCGCGAGCGCGATGGTTCGCTTGGCGGCGCCGTCGAGGACGTCGAGGCTGATGAAGTAGCCACCCTCGGGCTCCGACCAAGCCGCGACCTTCGACTCGGCGAGCCGGTCTTCGAGGATCTCGAGCACCAGGCGGAACTTGGGGGCGAGGATCTCACGGTGCTTGGCCATGTGTGCGCGCACACCGTCGGCATCGCCGAAGAACCTCAGGTGGCGAAGCTGGTTGATCTTGTCCGGACCGATCGTCGTGAACGCGAGATTGTCGGTCAGCCACTTCACGTTGGCCGCCGACGACCCGAAGAATGCAACACCCGCTCCCGCGAAGGTGATCTTCGACGTCGAGCCGAACACGTAGACGCGGTTGGGGTGGCCCTCCTGCGCGGCGATGTCGACGATCGGCAGCGGCGTGGGCGGGGCGTCGACAAGCGTGTGGACGGCGTAGGCGTTGTCCCAGAAGACACGGAAATCCGGCGCCACCGGCATCGCCATCAGGGCACGTGCCACGTCTTCGCTGTAGGTGGCGCCCGTGGGGTTGGAGTAGGTGGGCACGGCCCACAGACCCTTGATCGACGGATCGTCGGCAACCAACTGCGCGCAGACGTCGACGTCGGGGCCGTTCGGGAGCATCGGCACCGGGATCATCTCGATGCCATAGTGCTCGGTGATTGCGAAGTGGCGGTCGTAGCCGGGCGACGGGCACAGGAACTTGACTGTCTCGCCGGTCGACGACCAGGACGCCGGAGAGTCGGGAGTGCCCTTGAGCAGCGAGGACACCACCACCTGGTGCATCAGGTCGAGGCTGGCATTGCCGAAGGCGATCAGGTTGTCGGCGTCGACCGCGAGCAGCTCGGCGAAGATCGCGCGGAGCTCCGGCAGTCCACTGACTCCGCCGTAGTTGCGACAGTCGGTGCCGGAGGCGTCTCGGTAGTCGCCGAGGCCGGGCAACGACAGCAGCTCGTTGGAGAGGTCGAGTTGTTCCGGCGCGGGCTTACCGCGGGTGAGATCCAGCTTCAGCCCAGCGGACAGCAAACCCTCGTAGAGTTTTCGCAGTTCGTCTTGGGTGGCGCGAAGTTCGTCTGCACTCATCGAGTGGTAGTTCAACGGAAACCTCTCGCCGAACCGGCGCCAGGCTCGATGGCGGCTTTCGGCACGCTTGCGGATCTGAACAAAAGTTAGAGGACCCCGCGCACCCGAGAGAGCCCGTTGACCCTTGCTGCCTTCCGGCCCTGGGGGAGTTCACAGGATGCACGCCGCGCGGGATCCGTCGTCAATTGTAGCGAGCCTTTGCCGCGATGCGTCAGGGGGTCGGCGTGGTTGTCGCCCGGAGGTCGATCAGCGCAGGAGTCGCGGAAGCAGAGCGAGTCGGGCCGCGTAGTCGCGTGGCAGGTAGGCGGAGCGGCTGCGGGTCCAGTCCTGCCCGGAGAACGGGTCGTAGGTCGACGGCATAGCGATGTCCGCGGGCGCATAGGCGTCGAGTCCGTTGGCGCGCGTCGTGTAGACCGCGCGCCATTGATGGTCGGAGAACGCGATGATCCCGGCGACGTCGACGCGTGCCGACGGTCCGCGGAGTTGTGCGACCTTGGCGGCGACACCGTTGGTGGAGAGGTAGACGAGCGTGCCGTCGGGCTTGCGGTCCGGCGGGATCTCGACGACGCCTGCGGCATGGAACTTCGCATGCAGGACGCGGGCGATCTCGGTCTGCGCGTAGATCGGGATGGTGCGGTTGCCGCGCGTGCGGATTGCGGACTCGGCCAGCGCTTCGTTGACCGGGCCCGGTTCGCCGACCGTCCGCGTGGCGTCGACGCCCGGCGGGATGCGGTTCCCGAAGCTGTATGCGATGAGCAGGCTGAAGTCCTTCGCGCTGCGCGTCGGAATGTGCACGGGATCAACTCCGCGCTGTGGCGACGCATGCGCAGGAGCGAAAGCAGCCAATGACGCCATCAGGGCCAGTGCGATCGTCGACGCCGCGAGGGCCAACCGACGACTCGGCTGCAGCGGGCGCGCCGGCCGCGGGCGGTGCGGATGAGGACGGTTGGTCGCTCTGCACGCTGCCATTGTGTCGCTCCTGCCGTCGGCGGGGTAGGTAGGTTCGACCGCCGCCGCGAGCAGCGTTCCGGCTGAACGCGCGTAACCATCCCAGGCGCAGGTGTCCTCGGAGTGAACGACAACCGGTTCAGGGCAGTGACCTGCGGAAACGAAACGAGCCCGACGCAGACATACGCGTCGGGCTCGCTTCTGCTGCGGAGGATAGGAGATTCGAACTCCTGAGGGCTATTAACCCAACCCGCGTTCCAGGCGAGCGCCATAGGCCACTAGGCGAATCCTCCAGGCTTGGCGATAATAACGGCCAATCCACCCCAGACCCAAATTCGTGCGGTCGGCGCCGGGCGTCGATCGGTAGCGTCGAAGGTGCTCCCCCGCCACGGAAAGGTCGACGCCATGCCCACATCCGAATCTCCCTACGTCATTCTCGGCGCGACCGGTAATCAGGGCGGTGCGGTGCTGCACGCCCTGCGGGACGCCGGCAAACCCGTGCGCGCCGTCGTACGGACCACCGATTCGGACAGGTCGCTGGAGCTGGAGGACCGCAGCATCCCGCTGGCCGTCGCCGACATCGTGACCGGAAAGGGGCTCGCCGACGCCTTCGCCGGGGCCGCCGGGGTCTTCGCACTGACGACACCGTTCGAGTCGGGAGCCGACGCCGAGATCGGTCAGGGCGACAACATCATCGCGGCAGCGTCGGCGGCCGGCGTCCCTTACCTGGTGTTCTCGTCGGTCGCGAACGCAGATCGCAGCACCGGCATCCCGCACTTCGACTCGAAGTACGAGGTGGAGAAGAAGCTCGCCGCGTCGAGCATCCCGCACACGATCGTCGGCCCGACCTACTTCTACGACAACCTGCTCGGCGGTCTCGACGCGCTGAAAGCCGGGGTCATCCCGATGGGTATGCCCGCGGACAAGGGCCTCCAGCAACTCTCCCGTAGAGACCTCGGACGATTTGTCGCGATGCTGTTCGATGCCCCCGCCACTTTCACGGGCCGACGCATCGACCTCGCCTCAGACGAGATCACCCCGAACGGAATGGCCGGAGTCGTCAGCGCCGTCACCGGTAAGCAGGTGCACGCGGAATCATTCGACCCCGAACGTATTTCGTCGCCGGACATGCGGGCGATGTTCACGTTCCTGGCGACCGAGGGGTACAGCGTCGACGTCGCAGCGCTGCACGCGGCCTATCCGCAGATCGAGTGGGAGTCGTTCGCGGACTGGGCGCAGCAGGCTCTCGGCTGACCGAAGAATGTGTGTCGTATCGAAGGATGCGGGCGTTGCAGCACACACATCCTTCGA
>NZ_DLSO01000058.1:23598-24047 GCF_002500165.1 Gordonia sp. UBA7860
TTCGATACGACACACATTCACTGCCTACGGCCACTCCCCCAGGCTGGATTCGACGTCGAACGTCGACTGGAGGAACTCCCGGAGGCTCGCATCGGAGTCGTCTGCGGTTCGAACGGCGGTGTAGGGCAGCAGGAACTCGCCGAGCGTCGTGTCGTACGACGCCGCCGCGGGGTGCACCTTCGCGTCGGGGTAGCCCTCGTAGACGGGATACGAGTAGGAGTAGAAGGCCCCCTCGTCGGCGCCACCGGGCCAGAACCCGGCGCTGGAGACCTCCTCGCAATAGGATTCGACCATCACTCGCTCCGGACAGTTCGGCACGACGCCGGAGAACAGCGGAGCGGGACGGCCGGAGAATCTGGTGACCGCGAGATCGAATGAGCCCCAGAAGAAGTGAACGGGGCTGCACTTGCCGCGCCACTTTCCACGGAACTCCGCGAAAACGCGCTGCG
>NZ_DLSO01000059.1:0-351 GCF_002500165.1 Gordonia sp. UBA7860
CGACTCCGACCTCGCCTACCGCGATCGACAGCGACAGATGTTCGACGACTACGAGTCCCTCCTCGAGTCATCCCAAAGCGCGTCCTATCACGCCTTCACCCAGATGATCCAGGATCCGGTGCAGCGCGCCCGCCTCATCTCCGACATCGAGCTCGTCGTCGACAGGCTGCCGAGTATCGACACCGGACTGCGCGCAGTGATGGAGAACTTCTTCCCGTTGGTCAGTGAGCAGATGGCCGAGGTCGGGCGGATCAGGCAGCGTTGTGCCCGTCGAATCCGACGGTTCGTCGCATCAGGAACTCTCGAGCAGAGCCGTGGCGTTGCCCGACAGCTCAACGACGCACTGGCCAC
>NZ_DLSO01000059.1:466-25352 GCF_002500165.1 Gordonia sp. UBA7860
TCAACGACGCACTGGCCACCGCCAACGAGTTGCTCAAGGATTCACTCGCCGATCGTCGTCTCGGCTACGAGCTGCCGGTCGCAACGCCACAGGTGACATCCATCGGTCGGCTCGCGTTCGAAATCCGCAATCCGGCACCGCCGGAGCAGGCACGACCCGCCGACGGACGCACCAACCTGGCATCATTCGCATCTCTCGCGGGGCAGGTCGACACGGTGGAACTCGCCGACGTGGTGAACGACAAGCTGACCGCGGGACCGCTGTCGTTGAGCGACGCGATCGCCGCGCTCGACGAGCCGTACCTCGCGCATGTCATCGTGTTGTGGTCGTGGGCCCTGCGCCAGCCTCGGGAAGCACAGCGCCAGCCTCGGGAAGCACAGCGCCAGCCTCAGGAAGCACAGCGCCAGCCTCGGGAAATGCAGCGCGAGCCTGGGGAGGGGTCGTCGTTTGTGCGGTTCCGGTCGCTGGAGGGCGAGGACCGCGCGATCGAAGTGCCGACGCTGATGTTCAGCGAGCCCATCCCGTCCCAGTACAGCGATACCGATTCGATTCTCAGCACGGAAGCCGACGCCTGATGACCAGCACCGACACCACCGATCCGAACACTCCCGAAGCATCTACGGACGCCGCTGTCTCCGCAGGCACGCCCGTCGACGAGTTCGCCGGATACGACGATCTGCCGACCGCGGCGACACACGGGAGGATCGACGGACCAGGCGCGCCCCGATTCGACGGTGATGTCTCTGCGATGCCCGATCGCGCATGCTGGGCGTTGCAGAATCTCCTCACGCGCAGGCATGTCAGTGGTGACCGCAACCCACAATTGTGGGCGTGGGTCACCGAGTATCAGGATGTGCTGCGCAGCCGCCTGTCGGAGCTCGACCTCCGACTGCGCCTTGTCGACGAGCTCCAGGTGGCATTCGTCGAGCAGGCCGGATACGAGTCACGTTGGGGCAGAAAGATTCTCAAGCGCGAGACCATCCAGACCTACGACGCTATCCTCGCCCTGCACCTCGCCAAGTTCCTGCGTTCGTCGCGCGAGGAGACAGCGATCATCACCCGTGAGGAGATCCACGAGATGTTCGCGGGCGTGACCAACACGATCGACCGCGACCTCGCGTTGTTCGACAAGCGCATCGAGCACGCGATAGACAAGCTCGAAGAGCTCGACTTCTTACGCAGACACCGCGACGATCCCGACACGTTCACCGTCAGCCCGGTGATCACCGCGGTGATGACCGCCTCGGTGATCACCGACCTACAGCATCAGTTCGAGCAGTTCATCGGCGCGGGCGACACCGGTGACGATCTCGCCGTCGACGCCGATTCGGCGGGCGCAGAAGGCAACTCGACGCCCGCCGACCAGTCGGATTCCACCGACGAATACTCCGACGACGAAGGAGACGAGTGGTGAGTGATCTCGACAGGCTCGATCAGCGGGACACGCTCGATCAGCGGCAAACGCTCGATCAGCGGAGCACGCCCGATCGCGGCGAGGGGGACGAGCAGTACTACCTGTCCCGGTTGCAGCTCATCAACTGGGGAGTCTTCGACGGCTACCACTCCATCGGGTTCAGCCCGGGCGGCGCACTCATCACGGGCTCGTCAGGCAGTGGTAAATCGTCACTGCTGGACGCGATTTCGCTGGCCTTCCTGCCGGATCACCGTCGCAACTTCAATGCTTCTGGCGATACCACCGCGGCCGGTTCGTCCGGCGGTCGACGCACCGTCGGCAAGTACGTGCGTGGTGCGTGGGGCGAGCGTCGCGACGCAACAGGAGCACACCGCGAGATCATGTATCTCCGCGGAAGCGGCCCAGCCTGGGCGGCGATCGCCGTCACCTACACCTCGACGTCGGGCACAGCCATCACCGGACTGGTGCTGAAGTGGCTTGGCGCAGGCAAACTCACCGATGCCCATAGCGCGCACTTCATCCACGACGGTGACGTCGACATCGTCGACGCCTGCAACGAGTGGGCCGCGAATGGCTACAGCGCCGCCCGGTTCCGCGACCGCGGCTGGCAGGGCGGTCCGGGAGAGGGCAAGTATCTGTCGACCCTGTACTCGTTGATCGGTATCCGCGGCTCGGATGCCGCACAGCAGTTGCTCGGAAAGGCCAAGTCGCTCAAGAGCGTTGGCGGACTCGCACAGTTCGTACGCGAGTTCATGCTCGACGAACCCACGAGCATCGCAGGCATCTCCGACGCACTCGAGCAGATCGATCCACTGGTCGAGGCGCGTGAACTCCTCGACGTATCCCGGCGCAAGCGCACCATCCTCGACAACGTCGAGGCGATGCAGGAGCGCTATGCGGCGGAGTCGGCGACCTTCACGGTTCTCGACACCATCGAGCCCGAGGTCGTCCGCTCGTACGTCACCAACCTGCGGCTGCACAATGCCGAACCCGAGATCGCCGACCTCGACGATCAAATCGCCCGCCTCGATTCCGACCTCGCCGCGCTCAACTCGCAGCACGATCAACTCCGCCGGGATCACAGCCACCTTCTCGGTCGGATCGCAACGTCGACAGGCGATCTCGCGCCGCTGCAGGAACAACTCTCGACGGCGCAGAAGGCGAGCAACGAGGCGTCGATCCGTCGCGCCACCTATGAACACAAGATCTCCGCGCTCGGATTCGACATTCCGGAAGACGGTGAGGCGTTCTGGGAGTTACGCGAGCACCTGATGGAGGAAGCCACCCGACTCGACGGTCAACTCGAGGCGGGCAAGCCACATTTCGCCGAGACCCTCGCCACCGAGGTCGCTGCGCGCTCCCAACGCGACGCTGCCCGTGACGAACTCGAGCGCGTGCGCCACGCCGGTTCCGCGCTGCCTCGCGCCGAACACGAGATGCGTCGAATCATCGCCAATGCACTCCAACTCGACGAGTCCGAACTGCGGTATGTCGCCGAACTCGTCGAGCTCGAACCCTCTGCTGAGAGGTGGCGGCTGGCGGTCGAGAAGGTGCTGCGTAACGCCGGGCTGCGACTCCTGGTGCCGGACAATCACTTTGCGGCTGCCCTCAAGTTCGTCAACGAGCACGACATGCGCGGGCGGATTCAGCTCCACCACGCAGAGACGCGTCCCGCGCCGATGGTGGAGCCGGGCACGCTCGGGGCGACGCTCCGGGCGGCCGAACCCGACCACCCGTGCACCAACGAGGCCCTCACGATCCTTGCCAAACTCGGCAATTACGTGTGCGTCGATTCCACCGCGGATTTCGTCGCACACACCAAGGCCGTGACCGACCGTGGTCTTCGCAAGGACTCGGCGAAGCTTGCCATCAAGGACGACCGTCAGCAGTTGCGTCCGTCCCAGTACATCTTCGTCGGAAACGTGAGCGCGAAAATCGCTGCGCTGCAAGAAGAACTCGAGTCCGAGAACGAGCTGTACGAGCAGGCGCGAGCTCGCAGTGCCGAACTCGACCGAGAGCGCACAGCCAAGGAGCAGCGACGCGACGCCTACCGACGGGTCTGCGAACAGTTCGCCGCGTGGAACGAGATCGACCTCGATACCGCTGACGACCGCGTCGACGCGCTCACCGAACAGTACGAGCTCCTCATGGAGGAGAATCCCGACACCGAGGCGCTGCAACGCAAGGCCGAGGACATCTGGGAGCAGGTCCGCGCCGCCATTTCGCAGGCCGCACTCGTGCGGGACAAGATCGCCACCCACGACAAGCGTCGTACTCAACTACTCGACCTGGTCGACAGGTTGAAGATCGAACCCGTCTCTGCCCACGCGGAGGCGACGCTCGATCGCTTCCGCGAGGAGTCCGCGGCGGTGCTCGACGTGCTCGCACCGGATCCGTTCCGCCAGGATCTACTCAAAGCCGTTGGGCGCGAGCGTGATCGGACGCGCGCCGACACTCGACGTTCGCGCGACGAATTGGGTCGCGTCCTCGACGCCTACGACAAGGAGTTCCCGGACGCGATCCCGAACGACAGCGACGATTTCGACGAGCGCGTCCACGACTATGTCGCGCTGTGCCGCCGCATCGACGAGCGCGAGCTGCCTGCCGCCTACGAGCGTATGCGACGACTCATCACCGAGCAGGCGCCGGGCGCGATCCTGAGTCTGCACATGGCGGCCGAGGCCGAGGAGCGACGGATCGTCGAGCAGATCGAGCGGGTCAACTCCGGGCTTGGCTCGGTGGCCTTCAACCGCGGAACCCGCCTACGGCTCTGCCCCGGTCGCAAGACTCTCGCGGCAGTCGCCGAACTGACCGACAAGGCGCGGCAGATCTCGTCGCGAACCGCAGCCGTCGGATTCGGCGACGAGGAGGCCATCCTCGAGCAGTACGCCGACATACTGCTTCTGCGTGAACGACTCGCCGGCGCAACGCCCGAAGACCGTCAGTGGACGCGAGACGCACTCGACGTGCGTAACCGGTTCGACTTCTACTGCGAGGAACGCGACGCCGAGACCGGCGAGACCATCCGCACGTACAGCAACGCGGGCGACAACTCGGGTGGTGAGCAAGAGAAGTTGATGGCGTTCTGTCTGGCAGGCGCGCTGAGCTTCAACCTGGCGAGTCCGCACGGCAAGGGAAACCGTCCCATCTTCGCGCAGTTGATGCTCGACGAGGCGTTCTCGAAGTCCGACCCGCAGTTCGCGCAGCAGGCACTCGCGGCGTTCCGCAAGTTCGGCTTCCAGTTGATCATCGTCGCAACGGTGCAGAACACCAGCACGATCCAGCCCTACATCGACAACGTCGTCATGGTGTCGAAGACCGAGGACGTCAACAGCCGTCCCATCGCCACCGCGATCTCGACGTCGATCCAGACGTTCTCGGATCTACGTCGAACGAGCACGAGCCGTCTGCCCGTCTGAGCGGACCGACCACCACTGACCAACGAGGGCCTCGGCTGGTAGCAACCAGCCGAGGCCCTCGTTGATCAGAGCGTCGCGTCAGGACGAGTAGTCGTAGAAACCCTTGCCCGACTTCTTGCCGAGGTAGCCCGCCTCGACCATGCGCCGCAACAGGGGCGGCGGCGCGTAGTGGGGCTGGCGGAACTCGTCGTACAGCGATTCGGCGACGTCGAGAACGACGTCGAGTCCGACGGTGTCGCTGAGCGTCAACGGACCCATCGGGTGTCCGCAGCCGTTCACCATCCCGGTGTCGATGTCTTCCTTGGTGGCGTAGCCGCTCTCGTACATGCGGATGGCGTCGACCAGGTAGGGGATGAGCAAGGCGTTCACGACGAAGCCGCCGCGGTCGCCTGCCTGAATCGTCTTCTTACCGAGGTGATCTCGCGCGTACTCGGTGACGGTCGCCACTGCCTCTGGCGAGGTCGCCAAGCTGGAGATGATCTCCACGAGCGGCATGACCGGCACCGGATTGAAGAAGTGCACACCGACAACGCGACTCGGGTCTGCGACGTCCTTGGCGATACGGATGATCGGGATCGAAGACGTGTTGGTGGCGAGGATCGCGGTCGGAGCGGTGATCTTGTCGAGTTCGGCGAAGAAACCCACCTTGAGTGCCTCGATCTCGGGCAGGGCCTCGATGACGAGTTCGCGGTCGGCGAAGTCGGACACCGAGGTGGTCAGCGTCAGACGGGCCAACGCCTGCTCGGCATCGTCGGCGCTGATCTTCGACTTCGAGACCGCACGGTTGATCGACTTCTCGATGCGTGCGCGGGCCGCGTCAGCCGCAGCCTGGTCGCGCTCGAGAACGAGGACGTCGTCACCCGCGCGGATCGCGATCTCGGCGATACCGGCACCCATCGTGCCGCCGCCGACTACTCCGAGCTGTGTCATGGAGCTCCTCCAGATTGTGAAACGTGGTCGCAGGTCAGCCTACTGCGCAAGGGCCACACGAAATGAACCCGAGGTCGCGGCGGGGGTCCACCAACCCCCGATCAGGCTGTGAGCGCGGTGATCGCACTGTGCGGCAGCGCATAGGAATGATGCCCATCTCGTCCGGTCATGTCTTCGGCGCCCGCGAGCGCGTTGAGCACGGCTTCCTCGACCGCATACACCGTCGCCGCGTAGAGCGCGTCCATCCGATTCCACGGCATCACAGTCTGGGTGGTGAGGAGGACGTCGCTGTCCGATAGCGGAAATCCCGTCGTGGAGGAGCGATCATCTGCCGTCGAGAAGGCGAGGAACAGATCACCGGAGAACAGTGATCCGGTCGTACCGGTTCTGGCTAGTCCCATCGGGACTCTTCGCGCCATAGCGGTGCACTGTGCGGATGTTGTCGGAGCATCCGTAGCCACGATGACGATGACCGACCCGGCACCGCCCGGAACAGAGAGGTCGTGCTCCAACCACGGCTCCGTCTCCATCGGGTTGGGGACGTCGACCCGAGTTCCCACCGGTATTCCCGCAATGGTCAGTTCGCTGCGCGAGCCGAAGTTCGCCTGGACGAAAGCCCCAACGGTGAACTCGTGCGTCCCGATCTCGACGGCGCGTGACGCTGTGCCGCTGCCCCCCTTGAAGCCGTAACAGTTCATCCCGGTACCGCCACCCACGTTGCCTTCGGCTGGCGCCGCTGCCGAAGCGGAATCAAGTGCACCACGCACGGCGTTCGCCGTGACATGGCCGCCATTGATGTCGTTGAGGTAGCCGTCCCATGTCTCTGCGCACACCGGCAGCAGCCATTGTCTGCCCAGCACAGGATCTAAGCCGTTGATCCACTCGATCACTGCGGCATGGCACGTTCCAACGGCGTGCGTATTGGAGATCGTGATCGGCAGTGAGAGTTCTCCGACCTCGTTGATCCAGTGGGCACCCGTCATCTCTCCGTTTCCGTTCAGCGAGTAGAAGCCTGCCGAACATGGCCTACCCACACCGTTTCTGCCACGCGGGAGAAGTGCCGTCACTCCTGTGCGCACCGGCCCGCGGCCGACCTCGAGCGGGCCTGCCCCTTCGATGAGCGTGGTGTAGCCGACCTCGACGCCTGCAACGTCGGTGATCGCGTTCTTCGGTCCGGGTGTACCGGGAAGCGTGACCCCGAGATCGCGAATGCGTGGCCGACTCATGACGTCTCGTTTCGGTTCATCGGGGCACAGTCCGCTCCGACAATGTCGGGACAACCCGTTGCGGTACGCGCGTACGACGAGATCAATTGCACTGCACGGGAATAGGAGAGTGACGCATTTGCGGTGATTATGTGCAAGCCGTATCCGTCCTCGAGTGTCACCAGGTTCGCCGCGATGTCGACTGACGGCTCGGTCAGCGTGAAGTGCCCTTGGGCAACACCGACATCCAGAATTCCCATGTACAGGGCGACCTGTTTGTCGAAGAGCGCGGTGACCAAGATCGCGTGGTCATCGCGCAACCCGAGATGCGAATCGAGTTGATAGAGAGCAGATACCAATGCGTCGTCCCCTGATCGCGGGAGGCCCGCGGAGATCATCACTCGCAGCCGGTCGCGAGCATCTGCGAGTGACGAGACCTCGTGAAGGCGCGCCGCATAGAACCTGTCGCTTGCGAGCCTGTGCACTTCTTTCAGCAGCGTCTCGAAATCGGTGAAGTAGTAGTGAATGGTTCCTGTCGACACATCGGCGATGGCCGCGATGTCGGCGATACGGAGGGCCGCCAGACCGCGATCACGTATCGCGACGAGCGTCGCTGTAACTATCGCATCCCTCGCCGCGGCCTGGTCTTTGCGCCGAGCCATGACCCTCCTGTTTCACCAGTTAACTTCTGATTACGCGCCTTTCTACGCATTGACAGCATAAACACATAATTCTTTGATTGACCAGTCAAGAAATTTCCCGGTCACTTGAAGGAGCGCGCATGACCGACATCAACCCGCGCATCGCGCCGGCAGCAGGCGTCGCATACGAACAGCAACTCTCCCGGAGCCTCACGATGCGGGAGAACATCTTTATCACCCTGTCGTCGGTCACTCCGGCGTCGAGCGTGTTCATCATCGTTCCGGCCATCCTCTTGGCGGCAGGCGGCGCTTCGGTCCTGACAATGGCCATCGCCGCGGTAGCTGCCATCTTCGTGGGCATGTGTTACGCGGAGCTGGCAGCGACCTATCCGGTAACGGGTGGTGAATACACTTGGGCGGCAAGACTTCTGGGTCGTCCAGCGGGATTCGCATTGTTCTTGCTCACACTCGTCAGCGGTATCTTCATCATCGCGGTGATCGCGTTGGGTACAGGTGAATACCTCGGGGTTGCGTGGTCCGGGCTGTCCGGCAAGTGGATTGGGGTGGGGGTGATCGTCGTCACGACGGTCGTCGCCACGTTGAACATCCGGACCAATGCTTGGGTCACCGGACTCTTTCTCGTGATCGAGATAGCTGCCGTGACTGTGCTGGCGATACTGGGGTTTGCGCATGTGTCGCGCGGTCCGGGGGAGTTCGTCCACGCACAAACCATCGTCGACGGCTCACTGAGCCCTGTTGGATTCTCGGCCCTTGTCACGCTCGTACCGGTGGCGCTGTTCGCCTACAACGGATACGGAGCGGCCGTGTACTACGTCGAGGAAACGAAGAACGCCGGCAAGATGATTGGGCGGGTGATCATGGTCTGTCTCGCCGTTACCGTCGCCGTTGAGATCATCCCCCTGATGGCAGTGGTAGTCGGGGCACCATCGATGAAAGATCTTCTCTCGGCCGTGTCACCGATGAACTACTTTCTCATCGCACGCGGAGGGCCGACGCTCAACGTTGTCATCAGCGTCGGCATTGCGATCGCGATCATCAATGCGGTCATCGCGATCATTCTGCAGATCGCGCGACTGGTATTCGCATCGGCCCGCGATCGATCGTGGCCGAAGCCGGTCGACGACGTGCTCAGCCGCGTGCATCCTCGCCTGCACACACCCGTTGCCGCCACTGTGCTGGTTGGCTTGGTGGCGGCCGTCGCCGCCGCGTTCCTGCCACTCGACTGGCTCGTCAATGCAACCGGAGCAACGACGGTGGTGCTCTACCTGATGGTCGCGTGTGCGGCGCTACGTCTGCGACGCAGGGGAGCACCGACAAGCCGTGGCTACCGAATGCGCTTGTGGCCTCTGGCCCCGCTCGTCGTGATCGCGGTGTGCCTCTACGTCTGCTATCAGCTCATCACACCGGAGACATGGGTCCAATTGGCGATCGCGGTCGGCACGCTGGTCGTGGGTGCCCTGTACTACATCGCCTATCTCTACCCGCGTCGTGCCGATCGGTGGACTCTGCCCGACCCGATACACGAGGACGTGTGAGTGGCGTGCAGATTCAGATCATGTTCTTCCTGGTGAGCCAATGCATCACCGGCCATCCGACGAACACCGGCAGCCAACACGTCAGGACGCGATAGAGGAGGACTCCGGGAACGGCGACGGCAGACGGCACCCCGAAGGCGGCCAGTCCACCGATCAACGCGGCCTCCACCGCGCCGACGCCGCCGGGTGTCGGCGCCGCCGACGCCAGAGTCCCGCCGACCATCGTGACCACGGTCACCGTGATGAACGACACGGTGCCGCCGAAGGCGTGCACGCTCGCCCACAAAGCGAGCGCACCGCCGAGAGTTGTTGCCCCGCAACCGAGTGTGATGATGGCAAGACGCCGCGGCTCGCGCGCAACTGCTCGAAGATCCGCGAGCACCTCCCGCAGCTTCGGGCCGAGAGACGCGCCGAGCCAGTGTCGGAGTTTGGGAATGAACAAGAAGAGTCCCAGTGCCCCGAGCACGATGCCGGCCACCAGGTAGAGCACCGTGGCCGAGGGCACGAAATGCGAGAGGTCGGCCGACGTGCCCGCGACCGCGGTGAAGAACAGCAGCAGCACCACGTGCACGATCACCTGCACACTCTGCTGCAGCGCAACGGCGGTGGTTGCGCGCACCCCGCCGAGCCCAGCCTTCTGGAGAAACCGTGTACTGAGGGCGAGACCGCCCACACCCGCGGGCGTTGTCGTCGCGGCGAACGTGTTGGCGAATTGCATCACGGTCAGTCGCCACATGCTCGTCAACCCGTCTGCGCACGCCCACAACGCGGCCGCGGCGCCGACGTAGGTGAGCATCGACGCCGCGAGGCCCAGCAGCGCCCACCACCAGTCGAGAGTGCGCAGCTCACTGAAGAACGTTGGGACCGTGCTGATGAACGGATAGGCGACGTAGACCAGGGCGACGAGCAGGACGAGCTGGATGATCTGCGATCGGCTGAATCGCGTGATGGTCTCGGCGCGGATCTCGTCGGCACCCGTCTGCGACCGGATTTCCTCACGCGCCGACGACATCGCGCCTTTGCTGTCGGCCACGGCATCCCGGATCCGCCTCGGCAGGGCCGACGCGCTGAGTCGGCGGGACGCGATGAGTACGGCGTCGGCGCCGAATGCGTTGATGGCCGCGGTGACCGCGGCATGAGAGCCGTACAGATCGGTCGTGGTCACGAGAAGTTGGGCTATGTCGGACTGCAACTGGACATCGGAGGCCCCGAACTCGGCGAAGTGGAATCCGCCGAATCTGATGGCTCCGTCGATGACCGTGATCTGCGGGCCACGCAGATCCCCGTGTGAGATCGCCGCCGAGTGCAGCGCGTGCAGAGCTCCCCAGACCTCGGCGACCGGAACGTCGTCGCTGCACGCGTTCAGCGGCACGCCCATAGGTGGGGTCCCTGCGAACATCGTCCAGTCGCGATCGAGCAGAGCCACCGCCAGCGTGGAGCTGTTGGACAATCCGAGCCCGTCGACGGTCAACGTCATGAGACCCCGGTGTTCGACCATGCGATGCACGGAAAGCTGAAGTGGTGCTGTCTCTTCCGACCGTAAGCGGATCTTTCGCCAGAACTCGCGCAACAGTCCGGCGCTTCGCTGATTGGGTCCGTAGAGGTCGACGATGACGTCACGGTCCGCGGTTGCGACGAGTTCCAGGGGTCCGCGGCTCGCGGGTCGGATCACGCGCATCGAGGTCACCGACACCCCGCGACGGGCGAGCATCCGTGCCGCGTCCTCCAGGGGCACGACCAGCGCGGGCGTTCCCGCCACCCATACGACCAGCGCACCGACAAACCAGCCGGTGGCCAGCCCCAGCACGGCTCGAGCAGGAACGACCGCACTGACTACCAGGTGGATGGGAACGAACGCCAGCAACAGGATCCACCACCATCGACGCCACCGTGCGGGCAGCCAGGGTCCCGACACGGTCAAGACGGCCGCGAGCATCGCAATCCATCGAGGGTCGTCGAGGAACTGCGACAACAGTGAGTCCAGTCGTTCGCCTCGATCGAAATGCCAGGCGGGCGCGGCGATACCGTTCTCGCTGACCGAGAGTGCGAGGAAGCTGATCGCCGCCGCCGTCGCGTATGCCCACAACAGGCGCCACTGCCGCGCCGCCAGGAGACCGACCAGGATCATGAACGGCAGAGCGAGAATGGCAATGCCGTACGCGAGGTAGACCAGGCCTGCCTGCGTCGGGGTGAGGACGCCGACGATGTCGGAGATGGACTTCTCCAGTGCCACCCAGTCACCTCGGGTGATGAGCGAACTCACGACCACGACGATCAGCACAATCGCCGACACGACCAGCCGGAAGATGTCCGACGTGCGTCGGATCAGTGGCTGCAAGAGATCGCCGGTGACCGTGATCTCGCGTCCGTCCACATCCATCGGCTGTTCGTGTCTTCCCACAGTCCAGGTGCGCCGACGATCTGCCGGGCGTAGTAGACCCCAACATATCGGCACGACCCCCGACAACCCGGGAGGTGAGGGCCTAGCGGGAAGCCGTCCGTGTTCTTTCCGACACCACACGGCCGAGAGCCACGAGATCGGCATCGGCATGCGACTGGCGGACGTAGACCTGGAGGTCGGCGACCGCCTGGGCATGCTCGGCGTCGTGCACGAGCGGCCCCGGACCCAGTGCCCGGTTCACCCGGTCGATCACCGCACCAGCGACCTGTTCCACCGACCAGCGCACGATCAGTGCTCGTCGGCGGGCGAGTTCGGCATCGTACGGAGCGCCGTCGACGGCGCGCGCGGTGTCGTCGAGGAGCGCGACGGCTCCAGCGAGATGAGCCTCGACCGCGCCGAGATGCATCAGCAGAATGTCCGATGGCGCTCGCGTGGTGTCCGCCACAGCGGCATAGAGCACGTCGGCAACTTTGTGTGCGCCACCCGCCCAGCATGCGGCCACACCGATGCCGCCATGCCAGAAACCGGGCCGATCGAGGTAGGCGCCGGGCGTGCCGATCGGTTCGGCGGCAACGTCGTCGAGGATCACCGTGCCCGTCTCTGTCCGGTCCATACCCCTGGTGGTCCAGTCGGTGAGCTCCCGACGCACACCCGGGGCGTCGAGTGCGACGGCGAACAGTCGGCGTGCCGTGACATCGTCGACATCGGCGGTGATCAGCGCGTGGGTACACGAGACGACACCGGAGCACCATGGCTTGGCTCCCGAGAGCGTCCAGCCGCCGTCGGCGCCACATACGGCGGTCACGCGCGGCTGTGGGGGCTCGGCTGCCCACACGCCCCAGAATTGCTCCGGTGCCGTCCCGCGCCCGGTCAGTTCGTGCAGGATCGCGTCGGCATCGAGGTGTGCCTCCGCGAGCCGTCCCACGGCGATGTCGACGTGGCACAGATCCCGCAGCGTCTGCCACCGTGTCCCGGTGGCGCCCCCGCCCGGATACGGGATAGCAGGGGCACCCTCGAGGATGCGCCGTGCTCGTTGTGCTGCGGTCCCTGTCACGCGGGCCTCTCGGCAGTGGCGGGAACGGCCAGCGCACGCAGATGCGCCGCGAAACCGTGTGCCGCCCGCCCCTGTGCGCGGGTCGAGGTCACCACGGGAGCGTACGCAGACGCCACGACCCGCGCCCCCAGGGCTCGCGCGCGAGACACCAGATCGACGTCCTCTCCATGTGCGAGGGGAGCGAACCCGCCCACCGCGTGATAGGTCGCGGCACGCATCCCGAGGTTCGCGCCGTGGATGTGGCCATGCCCCTCCTCCTGGCTGTATCCGTCGAGGTATCGCTGTTCGACGTCGGGTGCCCACGCAGTGAAGTCGTCGGGCGTGACGGTCCCGAGATAACAATCGACCCCCCGATCTCCGAAATCGAGTTGCTGTTCGAGCCAGTTCGGCGGCACTCGGCTATCCGCATCGGTACTGGCGAACCAGGTTTGTGCCGAGTCGACGGCGGATTCGTTTCCGTATCTTGCGAAACCCTCACGCCGGGCTGCGCCGACCGAGGCGAACGCGCAGGAGATCACGTCGACGCCCAGCGGCACTCGCCGCGCCGTCGCGTCCGTGCATGCATCGAGAACGACGGTCACCTCCACCGAGCGCGTCGTGTTGCCGGCCGCGGTGAGCACGCTCGACAGACAGTCGTGGAGCAGGTCTTCCTCGTTGTGGGCGGGAACCACCACGACAACCCGGTTGATCGTCGCCGGTGACGACACGTCGGGTCCGCGCGTCTGCGCCGGTGAAGCAGAGAAAACTGATGCACGCACGGTGAGGCCCCCGGGAGAGGTCGGACGATCGCGGTGCCCAGTGGCTCAAGGCGTTCTCCCCAGTCTAGCCGGACAGTCGCACGACGCCGGGTTCGAGTCAGGCGGCTCGCTCCATCTCGAGGAGCGCCGACTTCACCTCCACCCCGCCGAGGTATCCGCCCAGTGTCCCGTCCGTGCGCAGGACGCGGTGGCACGGCACGACGACGGGTAGGGGATTGGTCGCACACGCTGTGCCGACGGCGCGCACCGCCTTCGGGTTGCCGACCTGGTGAGCGAGTTGGGCATAGGTCACGGTGTGCCCGTACCCGATGGTCGGCAGGGACCGCTGGACCTGCTGTCTGAATCCCGACGAGAGTCGATAGTCGAGAGGCAGCGAAAACTCGTGTCGGGTTCCGCCGAAGTACTCACCGAGCTGAGTGGCCGCATCGTCGAGCATCGTTGGTGCGCACAGGATTCGAGAGCTCACTCGCCGTGCCAGGTCGTCGAGAACGGCGTCGAATCCCTCCCTCTCGAAAGCGACCCGGACCAATCCCGCAGTGGTTGCGGCCAGCAGGAGTCGTCCGATCTCGGTGTCGACGACACGGTAACCGACGTCGACGATATCCTGTTGCAGCGCAGAGGATTCCAGCCGCGAATGCAGATCGTCGAGGTCGCGTTCCGCGATGGGGAGGTCGGCTACCGCGGCGTGCCGGTTCTGGATGTCGTCATTCATGGTCGTGCAGTCCTCGTGGGTTGTCGGGTTCGGCAAGTGTCCGCCGCAATGTCTTCATCCCGTCGGCAGCGGCACGTCGAACCGCGTCGGGGGTGCTGTTCAGCAAAAGTGCGGTCTCGGTGTGCGGGAGACCGCCGACGTAGTGGTAGGCGATGGCGAGTCGCTGACGGTCGGGGAGACGGGCCACGGCATCCCAGACGCCGAAGTGGTCGACAGCGTCTACGTGGTGGTCGCCGGCTTCTGGGATCGTCGCGGTCGGTACCGCCCGACGGTTGCGGCCACGAAGAACATCGACGACCTTGCGCTGGGCGACACGCACCAGCCAGGCTTCGACGTTGGTGCCGTCGGCGAGGTCGGGCCACGCGCGCAGAGCGGCGAGGAAGGTCTCCGACCAGGCATCGTCGGCGTCCGCGCCGGCACCAAGCGCCGCCCGGCACACCCGCAGCACCGTGGCGCCGTGGATCGATACCGCTCCCTCAAAAGGTTCATTCATGGCCATCACACGGTAGACGCACGAGGACATCGGAATGTGAGATCACGTTCTGCCCGCCCTCAGAACCGGTCGACGTCGTCCGGAGAATTCAGCGGCTTGTCGAACGACACGTCGATCTCCTCGAATCCCTTGCTGCGCTGTGCCTGCGCCTGCGCTGTGTAGGCCGCCTCGTCACCTGGCGTCAAGACGACGTTGTCGGTGAACGGCGTGAGGACCGATCGGGGATAGAGCTTGTCGACACGCACGGCATTGCTTTCGAGGCAGAAAATGACCAGGACCGCTGCCACATACAGAAAGGCGAGCAGGCCGAGCACCACGGCGAAGACCCCATTGGTCGCGCTCGACCTGACGATCACCCGTTGCACGTAGACGCTGCCGAACGTCTGGAGCGCCTGCCAACACAGTGCGGCAGCGATCGCGCCGGGCAACACATCACGCACACTGACCGAGCGGGCCGTGCCGATGACGAACGCAATGGTGAAGACGATGGTGTACAGAAGAACGGACGCCACGATGGCGAGCGGCCTACCCACGGATCCGAGGTCGATGGCAGCGATCACACCGTTCAGCACCGTCAGCCCGATGATCGACCCGCCGATGGTGAGCAACAGGCCCGCACCTTTGACGCGTGCCTGGATCGGGTTGGGACGCTCGTTCCGTGGCACGTTCCAGATGATGTTCATCGCGTTCTGGATGGCTACCGCGACTCCGAGACCACCGTAGATCGCACCGACAGCACCGATGGTCACCGCGAGGCCACTGCCACTGATCGTGCCGGTGTCACGGAGTTGCGAGCCGATCACGGGAATCTGCGACAGCGCCGAATCGAGGATGCGATTCTCGAGCTCCGGATTATTGTGCAGCACGATCCCGAGAATCGAGGTGAAGACCAGAAGCAACGGGAACAGTGAGACGAATCCGTAGTACGCGATGAGCGCCGCGAGATAGCCACCCTGGTCGTCGAAGAACTTGTAGACGACTCCGAGCGGATAGCCAGTTGCGGGGTGCTTACGTTGAAAAGCGTCGGTGCGCTCAGAAAAGGACATTCACGCGCCTTCCCGTCACCCCATCCCCAGGCGACGATCGGCGTAAGTCGCTGGTCACTCTCGTGTCCAAGTCTATTGGCGAATCCGTGCCATCGGGCTGCGACTCGCCGCAGTCCCACTGCCACGCAAGCGGCTCTCACCCCGGGACGAAGTGAGAGCCGCTTGCGATTGTCGGTCGCTGATGTCAGCTGTCGAGCACTACTGCGCAGGAACGACCTTGCCGTTGACGGTGACCTCTACTTTGTCCGTCGACGCTGTCCAGGTGATCTTCCCGTGTTCGAATGTCGACGTCTTCACGCCGTTCTCGTCGGTCTCGTCGCTGGTCGCCGTTCCGAGCGGACCCTGCGAACCGCCCTTCCCGTCAGCCGACGGATTGCCCTCGGCGTCACGCTTCACATTCCAGGCATCGCGGATCTTGCCCCACGTGATGTATGCAGGCGTCGACTCCTCGCTGTTCTTCGCGGTGATGACGCCACCGGCGAACTGCTGGAACACCACGCCGTTCTCGCCGGTCCCCGATGCTTGAGCGCCAGTGCTCGGTGCCCCGAGATCTGTTTTCTGTTGCTCGGTGGCGGCGTTGTACTTGGCCGCGATCGGGCCGGTCAACTTGACAGTGCTGCCGTCGGCCGCCTTCAGCTCAACCGATGCACCAGCAGCCGCCGCCGACCCCGACATACCGGCCATGCCCTCCATGCCGGATGTTCCTTCGGCAGCCGACGACGGCGACGATGCCGCCGAATTCGAATCGTTGTCGTCACTGCAACCGGCAGCGATGAGTGTCACTGCCGATGCCGCCGCCACAAGGCCCGCGATGCGACGAGTGCTCTGCTTCATTGGTTCCCCTTCGTTTCTGACTCTGGGTGCACGCTCCGACAAGAACGCCGTAGCGACGGTAAACACAGTCACAGGAATGAAACGAACGCAATGCGCGGAACGGTGCAGTGTTGCAATGTTCCGTCGCAGAAGCCGACATTTCAGACGCAGATCGTGTCCTGATTGTGAGTTCGACTGGTTCCACATGGTGTATCCGTGCACGGGAATATGTCGGGCAAAGGTGCCGTTGAACATCTCGACGGTGTTGGATTCACTGCCCCGGGTCCCACCCTTCACCGCTTCGAGCGGACTATTTGCCGAGAGGCGCATTGACCGGCACCGTCATTCGCAGAAACCGCCGACCCCGATAGGTTGGCGGTTTCTGCTGTCCTACAACAATTCATCTTGATCGCGGGCCCAAAACGGGTTCGGGCGACTAGCGTCGATATTGTTCGAGCTCGATCCGATACGAGCCATTTGGCTCGATGACATGAGGTGAGACGCGCGTGTATCGAAGTAATGGGAATTTCGAAGCGTTTGGTCGGCCAGAAAAGCCGGCGGGGATCGATGGAAAGACAGCCCATTTCGTCGGGTCCGGATTGGCGTCTCTCGCGGGTGCGACCTTCCTCATTCGCGACGCGCAGTTGCCGGGCGACAAGATCACCATCTACGAGGAGCTGGGGCTGCCCGGTGGCAGCATGGACGGAATCCTCGACGAGCACAAGGGTTTCATCATCCGAGGTGGTCGCGAAATGGAAGCTCACTTCGAGACGCTCTGGGACCTGTTCAAATCGATACCCTCCCTCAGCGTCGAGAACGCATCCGTGCTCGACGAGATGTACTGGATCCACAAGATCAATCCCAGTTCGAATCCTGCACGGGCGATTCACGACAAGGGCGCGAGGATCGACCACATGACCGATCTCACCCTCACCCGTGGAGCGGCAGAAGAACTGATGAAGCTCGTTCTGACGCGCGAGGAAGACCTGCAGGACAAGCGGATCGACGAGGTCTTCGGCAAGGAGTTCTTCGAGTCTCACTTCTGGCTGTACTGGGCGACGATGTTCGCGTTCGAACCCTGGGCCAGCGCACTGGAGATGCGACGGTACACCTTGCGCTTCATTCACCACATCTCGACACTGTCGGATCTCACGTCTCTCCGCTTCACCCGATACAACCAGTACGAATCACTGATCAAGCCGTTGGTTGCTTATCTCGAGGGTCATGGTGTCACATTCGTCTACAACACCCAGGTCGACAACATCGACCTCGACAGCACCGGGTCGTCCAAGCAGGCCAAACGAATCCACCTGACCGAAAACGGCGAATCCAAGACCGTCGATCTCACCGAGAACGACCTTGTCTTCGTGACCAATGGCTCGATCACCGAGTCGTCGACCTATGGCGACAACGACACCCCCGCACCTGTCGTCACCGATGACGGTGGCGCGTGGTCGCTGTGGAAAAACCTTGCCGGCCAGGATGCGTCACTGGGTAAGCCCGAGAAGTTCTGCGAGAACATCCCCGACGCCAACTGGAGTATCTCGGCCACCGTCACGCTGACCGACGACAAGATCTGGCCATACATCGAGAAGATCACGGGACGTGATCCACGGGACGGGGAAATCGTCACAGGCGGCCCCTGCACCATCGCCGACTCAAGTTGGCTCTACGGATTCACCGTGAGCCGCCAACCCCATTTCGCAGCGCAGGATCCCCAGAAGGCACTGGTGGTCTGGCTCTACGGGCTCTTCTCGGACAAGCCCGGCGACTATGTGAAGAAGACGATCCGAGAATGCACGGGAGCAGAGTTGTGTGCCGAGTGGCTCTACCACATGGGAGTACCGAGCGACCAGATCGATGGCCTTGCTCGCGATTCGGCGTCGACGGTGCCCTGCAACATGCCCTACATCACGTCGTACTTCATGCCGCGGGCACTCGGCGACCGCCCGCTGGTGGTGCCGAAGGACTATTCGAACCTCGCGTTCATCGGCAACTTCGCGGAAACCGAGCGTGACACGGTCTTCACCACCGAGTATTCGGTCCGCACGGCGATGGAGGCCGTGTACACACTGCTCGGCGTCGACCGCGGAGTCCCCGAGGTGTTCGACTCGTCCTTCGACGTCCGAGTGCTGCTCTCGTCGATCTACTACCTGAACGACCGAAAGTCGTTGACCGAGATCAAGTTCCCGTTCATCGAGAAGCTGATCGGAAAAGCGGCCCTGAAGAAGATCGAGGGCACCTACATCGAAGAGCTTTTGCAGGACGCCAAGCTGATCTGAGCGGTCCCGGCCTCGGGCTCCAGACGCGGCCAGAACTGGCAGACGCGGTCGGTGTACCGGCCGCGTCTGCCAGTTCTGGCAGCGTTCAAGCATGTGCACCCCTTTCCCAGGCGGAGCTCCTCGACGAACTCCGGTCACTGATCGGTAGCGTCGACGTGGAAGAAGCCCGCAACTCCACGAAAGACGGTGCCCATGGCCGACGTCGACGTCAGTATCGACTCTGAACTCTCTCCCGAGCACGCATGGAGCCTGGCGTCCGACCTGTCGCGCTTTCCCGAATGGATGACGATCTTCGGCGGTTGGCGCAGTGAACTGCCCGACGAGATCACCGAGGGAACCGAGATCTCCTCACTCATCAAGGTGAAGGGCTTCCGCAACGTCATTCACTGGACGGTCACCGAATACGATGCGCCTCATACGATTTCGTTGACCGGTCACGGTCACGGAGGTGTGCGCATAGCCCTGCGGATGACCGTCTCGGAGACCGACGTGGGCTCACGCTTCCATCTCCACGCCACCCTCGACGGCGGCCTGCTGAGCGGCCCGATCGGTCGGTTCGTCGCCAAGATCATCACCTCCGACGTACGACGCTCCATCGAGAACCTCGCGGCGCTGCGCTAGCGGTCGTCGACCTTGCCGAGTCCGATAAGTGCGTTATTTCTGTCTGGCGATAGGGTCGCTTGCAGATGTGCTCGGGCCACGTGTTGTCAACCCGACATCGTGAACCGGGACGATCCACGATGTCGCGGGAGTCCACACCGGCCCGGTCACGCCGAGCGCAGGAAAGGTGTTGGCGACATGTCGAAGATCGATGAGACGGTGCAGGACCTCTACGACGAGGTGGTGGCCCGCAATCCGGGCGAAGTCGAGTTCCATCAGGCGGTACGCGAGGTGTTCGACAGCCTGGGGCCGGTGTTGGCCAAGCACCCGCACTACGCGGACACCGGGATCATCGAGCGCCTCTGCGAGCCGGAACGACAGATCATCTTCCGCGTGCCCTGGGTCGACGACGCTGGGCGCGTGCGGATCAACCGTGGGTTCCGCGTCGAGATCAACTCAGCGCTCGGACCGTACAAGGGTGGCCTGCGTTTCCACCCGAGCGTCTACCTCGGAGTGATCAAGTTCCTCGGTTTCGAGCAGATCTTCAAGAACGCGCTCACCGGCCTCCCCATCGGCGGGGGCAAGGGCGGCTCGGATTTCGATCCCAAGGGTCGATCCGACGGCGAGATCATGCGGTTCTGCCAGTCATTCATGACCGAGCTGTACCGCCACATCGGCGAGCACACCGATGTCCCGGCGGGTGATATCGGCGTCGGCGGTCGGGAAATCGGCTACCTCTTCGGGCAATACAAGCGCATCACCAACCGCTACGAGTCCGGCGTACTCACCGGAAAAGGATTGTCGTGGGGCGGCTCGCAGGTGCGGACCGAGGCCACCGGCTATGGCGTCGTCTTCTTCGCGCGCGAGATGCTCAACGCCAGGGGACAAGACCTCGACGGCAAGCGCGTCGTCGTCTCCGGCTCCGGCAACGTCGCGTTGTATGCGATCGACAAGGTCCACCAGCTCGGCGGCCGGGTTGTGGCCTGCTCGGATTCCGGTGGCTACGTCGTCGATGAGGACGGTATCGACCTCGAGCTCCTCAAGGAGATCAAGGGTGTTCATCGCGGGCGTGTCGCCGACTACGCCGAGAAGCGCGGTGCACCAGCACATTTCGTGTCCTCGGGCTCGATCTGGGATGTGCCGACAGACATCGCGATTCCCTGCGCCACCCAGAACGAACTGAACGCCGACGACGCCACGAACCTCATCGCGCATGGCTGCACCGTCGTCGCCGAAGGCGCCAACATGCCGTCCACCCCGGAGGCGATCAAGGCCTTCGCGTCGTCGGATGTGCTGTTCGCTCCCGGTAAGGCCGCCAACGCCGGCGGCGTCGCGACAAGCGCACTCGAGATGCAGCAGAACGCTTCTCGCGACTCGTGGAGCTTCGAGCACACCGAACTACGACTGGCCCAGATCATGCGAGGCATCCATGAGAACTGCCTGCGGACAGCCGACGAGTACGGGACGCCCGGCGACTACGTGCTCGGCGCGAACATCGCGGGGTTCACCCACGTCGCCGACGCGATGCTCGCGCTCGGGGTGATCTGACGCGCCGCGCCGTTGCCGCACACCCGGCTGACGGTTGAGCCCTCAGCTGACCGTCCGCCACCGTTGCTGTTTCGCCGACATGGTTGCCAAGCGTCGACGGCTTCGGCACGGTGGAGGTATGAGCGAACACACGAGTGTCACGGTAGAACGAGTCATCGATGCACCGGCCGACCAGGTCTTCGACGTGCTCAGCAATCCTCGGCGACACCCAGAACTCGACGGTTCGGGATTCGTCCGCAGCGTCGACCATGCCGATCGGATTCAGGAGGTCGGCGACGTATTCACCATGAACATGGAGGGTGCGCACATGGGCGGGGAGTACAAGACCGACAACCACGTCACCGGTTACGCGAAGGACAAACTGCTCGCATGGCAGACCGCGCCGGCCGGCACCGAGCCTCCCGGCTGGGAATGGGTGTGGGAGCTCGAACCCCAGGGGCCCGACAAGACGCTCGTGCGTCACACCTACGACTGGTCGAAGGTCACCGACAAGGACCTGCTGAAAAAGGTGAGCTTCCCGCTCGTCACCGAGGAGCAGCTCGAAGACACGCTGGGCAGGTTGGCAGCCGCGGTCAGCAGCTGAGAACCGGCGGCGCCATCACCGATGAGTTCCGCGCACGCGCGTGGTCAGTCGTAGGGTGACTGCGATCAGCGGTCGCTGACGACGAGGACTAGGGAGTTTCACGATGGCACGCAAGGCGCAGGTACGGGTCGACCTGATGAACGTTTCGCTCGACGGCTACGCCGCGGGCGATCACATCACGCTGGACGAGCCGATCGGCGGTGCGGGTGAACTGTTCGGCAACTTCGACGGACGTGTGATTGCTGGAGTCCAGAATGCGGATGCACCGATCAGCGCGGACCGCGTCTTCTCCAGCGTGTGGGGTCAGGGTGTCGGCGTGGAGATCATGGGCCGCGGCAAGTTCGGGCCGCAGCAGGGCGAGTGGCCCGACGACGGGTGGCGCGGCTGGTGGGAAGACGAACCCCCGTTTCAGACTCCGGTGATCGTGTTGACCCACTACGAGCGCGAACCCATCACATTCGACAATGGAACCGTCTTCCATTTCGTCGACGCCTCGCCCGCGAAAGCGCTCGAACTCGCACTCGACCTCGCAGACGGACTCGACGTGCGCATCGGCGGCGGACCGTCGACCGTCAATCAGTTTCTTCGCGACGGCCTCGTCGACTTCATGCATCTCTCCATCCAGCCGATCGTGCTCGGCGGGGGAGTGTCGTTGTGGTCAGGCCTGGGCGGGATTCACACACGCTTCGACATCGAGTCTGTGTCGACGTCGACCGGGCTGATCCATCAGTTCTGGAACCGTAAGTAGCGACGAGAAATCGCAAGCACGTCCCGATCACGTTTTTTGCTGGATACACTCATTCGGTCAGCGTCAACGACCTCTGGGATACGGGCTGTGCGAGTGAAATGGGCAGCAACGCGCGCGTTGGTCGTCGTCGCGTCGATCGCCCTGTTCGTCGGTTCGATTCTGGTCGGGTCTTCGGCAGCCCGTGCCGATGTGATCGCGCCCGCCGCTGGCTACGGCTTCGCCCAGGGCGCCCCGCAATTGACCATGAGTGCGGCGGATCTGAATCGGGAACTCGATGCTGTATCGAAGACGAACGGCCAGTGGTTGCGCGTACTCGTCAACTGGTCGGCGATCGAGAGCACGAAGGGCACGTACAACTGGGCCGCGACGGACCGGGTGATCGAGGCGGCACGTGCTCACAAGCTGAAGGTGCTGTCGTTGGTGTTGTCGACTCCGGCATGGGCACGACGCGGGGGCGCGTTGGCGTGGATGTACGCACCCCCGTCAAACCCCGCGAGCATTGCCCCGTTCCTGAAGGCTTTCATCAACCGCTACCCCGACGTGAAACGTCACGAGATCTGGAACGAGCCGAACCTGCCGACCTTCTGGGGCTTGTATCCGGCGAATCCCACCGAGTACACAGCGTTGCTGAAGGCGTCGTATACCGCGATCAAAGAGGTACAGCCGTCGTCGACTGTCGTTGCCGCGGGGATGAGCCCTGGCGCCGGGGCCGTCGACTTTGTCACCAAGATGTACGCCGCGGGTGCCAAGAACTACTTCGACGCCACTGCCATGCACCCTTACGTGTTCCCAAAGGGCATAGCCTCAAAGCCCAACGGCTGGAGCGAGACTCAGCAAATCCGCGCGGTGATGACGTCGAATGGCGACGACGGCAAGAAGATCTGGCTGACGGAGATGGGTGCTCCGACCCGACCGGCCGCGGGGACATCGGGCTCCAGCAACCTGGGTCTTGGCTCACTGGGATTCGGGGCAACCGACATGGTGACCCAGCAGGAGCAGGCGACGCAGATCGTTGACGTTCTGCGGGCGGCCGGACAGTCGGGCTGCTGCGGCCCCGCGTTCATCTACTCGGTTCGGGACCAGGGAACGTCGTCGAACAATCGGGAAGACAACTTCGGTGCACTGCTCACCAACAACTGGCAGCCAAAGATCATGGCGACGGTGTTGGCGAAATAGGTCCGATACCCCTCGGTTGGTCGCACCAGGCCTGCTCGGCTTCCCGTTTTCAGTCATTTCTGAACCGTCTTCGAAAGCCGACCTGGCCTTTTACAGTCAGGCACCTCCGAGATTGACTGAAAACGGGAGAGGTCTGGAACGTTTGCGGACGGAGGCCGGGTTGGCCCGCCGTGTCAGGCGTAGCCGCTGAAGTCGGTGGCTGAGTTGCCTACCGCTGACGTCGACGATCCGTACTCGCCGATATACGCGGCTTCCTAGCGCGGCCAGTCGAGGAAGCGGTCGCCTGCGTTGTCGCGATACTGCCCCGGTAGAGCCGTTCTTGGTGAGCCACCACGATCCTCGTGCAGCGTTGACGGCGGCTCGTGCGGCTCGACGACCGCGATCGACATCCACGGGATTCAAGGCAGGTTGTGCCTTGTCGGAGAAGATCGAGCGCTTGGGAGTGCGTGCCATGAGACCTGCCCCCCTCGTCTGGTCCGGGGCTCAACTCTTGTAGGTTGGTGGGGCCTTGAAAAGTGTTGCGGCGGTTGTTTGAACGAGCGTCGCGGTGCTCTTGTGTGAACGGCGCATCACCACCGGCGCGTCGAACACTTTCTGGCGCAGTCGATGCACTGGCGTGCGGCGGGCAAAACGTCGAGCCGTTCGGGATCGATCTGCTCGCCGCACGTCTCACATCGTCCGTACGAGCCACGCTCGACCCGCTCGACTGCGGAATCGATCTCGACCAGCCGGTCGCGCGAACGCTGGAGTTGAGCGACGAGGTGTCCGCGCTCAACGGCGAGCGTCGATCCCTCCGGGTCGTGCTCGTCGTCGGACGCTTCGTCGGAGGTCGCCTCGAGCACCGCGGCCAGCCGTGTAGACAGCGACTCGATCAACTCCACCGTTCTATTGCGCTCCGCCACGAGCGTGTCGATGGACTGGTTCTGCGAGGTCATGTCAGCAAGATTCTACGTTGGGGATCTGCCACGTCCGAGGCGCGAACGGGCACCAACATCCTCGCCGAGTAAACATCCCCGTGAGCACAACGGGTGCCAGCGACGCACGAACATGAAAGCTTGACTTCCCATGACCACTTCTTTGACGCCGGATCGTCCCGCACAGGTCGACGACCGTCCCACCAGTTCCGACCCCGCCACGTTCGACGACGTGTACGCGACGATCGCCGCCGGGGCGGTGGAGCGGGAGCGTTCACGTACTCTGGCGCATTCCGAGGTAGCGCTGCTGTGGGAGCGTCGCTTCGGTGCGTTGCGACTGCCGGTCGACCGTGGAGGAGCAGGCGCCTCGGTGCGAGACCTCTTTTCGGAGCTGATCGCGCTTGCCGCTGCGGATTCGAACATCACCCAGGCATTGCGTGTGCACTTCGCCTTCGTCGAGGATCAGCTGATCGCAGGCGACGACAGACGCATTGCCGCGATCGCGGACGGCATCCTTGTCGGGAATGCGATCACTGAACCTGGATCCGGTGCCATCGGCGGCTACCACACCCGGCTAACGCGGTCAGCTGACG
>NZ_DLSO01000081.1:0-11474 GCF_002500165.1 Gordonia sp. UBA7860
ACGCTGTCGAGGCCGCCGAGGATCTCGTCTTCACCACGGGCGTCGACAAGGGCGACGATCCTGTTGTCTTCGTCGACACGGACACCTCCGTCGTCATCGACTTCACGCATCCGAGCGTCGTCATGGACAACCTGAAGTTCCTGATAGAGAACGGAATTCACGCGGTCGTCGGAACCACCGGCTTTACCGCGGAACGTCTTGCACAGGTGCGCGAGTGGTTGTCCGATGCACCCGACGTAGGGGTGCTGATCGCACCCAACTTTGCGATCGGAGCCGTCCTGTCGATGCGTTTCGCACAGCAGGCGGCTCGCTTCTTCGACTCCGTCGAGGTCATCGAGCTTCACCATCCACAGAAGGCCGACGCACCGTCGGGCACCGCGTACCGAACCGCGGCGCTGATCGCCGAGTCGCGTGCCCAGGCGGGCGTCGGACCGAGCCCCGATGCCACGACCGAGGAACTGCCCGGTGCGCGCGGGGCTGTTGTTGATGGCGTGCGCGTGCACTCCGTCCGACTCGCCGGCCTCGTCGCGCACCAGGAGGTCCTCCTCGGCACGCAGGGTGAGACGCTGACCATCCGCCACGACTCGATCGATCGCAGTTCGTTCGCGCCGGGCGTGCTGCTCGGCGTTCGCCAGATCGGCACCCGACCGGGCCTGACCGTCGGACTCGACGAACTGATGGACCTGTAACTGCCGATGTCTGCCGAGCCGAGCAAGAAACAAGAGAAGGATCCGACGCAGCGCGATGCCCGCCCGATCGTGTGGATGATCGGTTTTCTCGTTGTCGCGATGATCGTCTACTTCGTGCTGCTCGGCAGGACCGGAGTGCAACTCATCGCGCACGGCGGCGTCGTGGCGGTGGGGCTCGGCATCGGTGTGTTGATCCTGCCGTTCCTCGGTGCGTGGCTGATCTGGTCGACGCTGCGTGCGGGTATCGAACATCAGAAACTTGCGCGGATCATGGCGCAGGAGGGGCGCGAACTCAACGTCTCTGACCTGCCGCGTCGAGCGTCCGGCCGCATCGAACGCGACGCCGCGGACGAACTGTTCGCACAGGTCAAGCAGGAGTGGGAAGCCAATCCGTCCGATTGGCACAACACGTATCGGATCGCACGTGCCTACGACTATGCGGGCGATCGCTCTCGAGCCAGAGAGATGATGAAACGTGCTGTGGCCCAGTTCCATGGTCGTGAAGATCGGCCCAGCGCATGAGCGACGCTGTCCGTGCGCTGTTGGATGCGGAGCAGCTCTGGGCCGACGCGCTCGCACAGGTCGGTCCGGCTGCGCTCGATCGCCGCAGCGGCGCCGATGGCTGGACCAACCGCGACCTCATCAATCACGTCACCGGCGGAGGCCATCGATACGCGATGCTGCTGGCCGGTGCGAGTGCCGCCGATGTCGAGACGACCAGGGACACCGACTACATCGTCGACGATCCGGTTGGTGAGTTCTGGTGCTACGAAACCATGCTGCGCGAGTCCGCCGCGGCCGCCGACCTCAGCGCTGCCGTGGATCATCGGGCCGGGCGACGCTCGGGTGACGACCTGCTGATCATGCGCGTCATGGATCTCGCGCTGCACACCCACGATCTCTGCGTCGGTATTGGAATCAAATGGGAGCCGTCGGACGCACTCGTCGAGTACCTTCTCAGCGGCGCGTCGCCTCTCATCGAACAGCTCAGGGGCCGAGGCCTTTTCGGACCTGCAGTCGAGTGCGCCGACACTGACTCGTCGAGCGCGGCCGATCGGCTCCTGGCGTTTTCCGGACGGACACGATGACCTCGGGGAGTAGATCATGAGTCGCCTGCTGATCGTCCATCACACGCCGTCGCCGCACTGCCAGGCGATGTTCGAGGCGGTGGTGGCCGGCGCGACCGACCCCGAGATCGAGGGGGTCGACGTCGTGCGCCGGGCCGCGCTGTCTGTGTCGACGAGTGACTTCCTCGACGCCGACGGCTACGTCCTCGGCAGCCCGGCGAACCTCGGGTCGATCTCGGGTGCACTCAAACACGCCTTCGACTGCTCGTACTACCAGATCCTCGACTCGACGCGCGGTCGGCCGTTCGGCCTCTACCTTCACGGCAACGAGGGGACGGAAGGTGCGGTGAACGCTGTCGACCGGATCGCTGCGGGGCTTGGCTGGGAGAAGGCCGCGGAGTACGTGATCGCGTCGAACAAGCCGGACAAGGCGGTCCTCGAGGCGTGCTGGGAGCTCGGCGCGACCGTGGCCGCGGGGCTCTCGGACTAGGCTCCCCGAGGCAGATCGACATCACAGACGCGGCTCGAATTGGCAAACGATGCTGGTACTTCAGCCGCATCTGCCGACTCGAGACGCGTGTGGAACGTCGAGTTTCGACAAGCGCCACCACCGCGCAGTTTGTGCCGACTTTGCAATGAACTACGACGAATCTGCGCAACTGCTGGAAGACTTGCGCAGTCGATCGTCGGTGAGTGCGGAGGGCGTCAATTGTGAGAGGTTCAGGCTCGTCGTGGCAGGCAGTGGCGTCGTGATGGGAGCGCCGGCGTGATCGCCACCGCCGTTGGAGATGTGTTGCCGATCGCGGTGACGGTCGCGATCAGTCCGGTCGCGATCATCTCGGGTGTCGTGCTCCTGTTGTCCGAACACGGCCGCGCCAAAGCGGTGCTCTTTGCTGTGGGGTGGATCGTCAGTCTGCTTGTCGTGACGGGCATCGCGGTCGCCGTGACGGACGTGGCAGAAGAGGATTCACCCGCCGCCACGGATGACGGAGTCAAGATCTTCACCCTGATACTCGGGGTGATATTCCTTGGACTCGCAGCGGTTGCCTGGCGAAAGCGACCCGCACCCGGTGAGCCGGCAAGCGAAGCGAAACTGCTGGCCAGGGTGACGGCGATGTCGGGGCTGTCGGTGTTGGGGCTCGGACTCATTGAGGCGGTGGCAATCGTGAAGAACGTGCCACTCAGTTTGGGCGCGGGGGCGCGCATAGCCGAGGACACCGGGAACCGGTCAGAGGCGTGGATAGTGCTGGTGATCTTTGTCCTGATCGCCAGTCTCGGCATCTTGCTTCCGCTGCTCATCGCGATAGCGGGAGGTCACCGGCTCGATCCAGCGCTGAACAACTTCAGGGAGTGGCTCGAGGCAAACATCTCGCCGATCACCATCATCACGTGTCTCGTCGTCGGCGTGTACTTCATCGGCAAAGGTCTCGCAGTGTTCTCTTGAGGCGGTTCTCACGAGGACTGGTCATTCCGTGGGTTGAGCCTCGTCGACGGTGTCGCGCAGTTCGGCGATGATCTGCGCCTGCCGGACCAGGAACAATCGTTCGTCGAGCTTCTTTCGACGCATCCACGTGGTCACCTCGGTATTGCACTTGCTGGCATTGCACGAGCGGCAGCACGGCACCACATTGCCCAGGGTGTAGCGACCACCACGGGAGATCGCCAGCATGCAATCGCGTTGCAGCGCAACACCATCGGCGTGGCAGTACGCGCATCCGCCCCACGCCTCCTGAAGTGCTTCCCACTGGAGAGGAGTCAGGTCGTGTGACTTCGCCGCGACTCGTGACCTGCGACGTCGTGCGTAGCGGTTGGCGCGGGTACGCGGGCGGGGCGGCACGCGTCGAGCGTAGCCGGTTGTCACCACACATCACACGAGCCACACGCAACCCACAAGGGGTGTCGCAGGCACAGGGGGCAGGTGCGGCGGTCCTAGACTGGAAGTCGTGAGTACGGCCATCCGCGACCTCAGCTCGACAGAGACGATTCCGACGCCATACGAGGACCTGCTGCGTCTGGTGATGGATACCGGCACGCCCAAGGCCGATCGCACCGGGACCGGAACGCGCAGTCTGTTCGGGCACCAGCTCCGCTACGACCTCGCTCAGGGTTTCCCATTGATCACCACCAAGAAGGTGCATCTGAAGTCGATCATCTACGAATTGCTGTGGTTTCTGCGCGGCGACTCGAACGTGCGATGGCTTCAGGACAGGGGCGTGACGATCTGGGACGAGTGGGCCGACGAGAACGGCGAACTCGGCCCTGTCTACGGCGTCCAGTGGAGAAGCTGGCCGACGCCGTCGGGCGAGCACATCGACCAGATTTCCGCGGCGCTCGAGATGCTCAAGACCAATCCCGACTCGCGACGCAACATTGTGTCTGCGTGGAACGTGGGGGAGATCCCTCAGATGGCGCTACCGCCGTGTCACGCGTTCTTCCAGTTCTATGTGGCCGACGGCAAGCTGTCGTGCCAGCTCTATCAGCGCAGTGCGGACCTGTTCCTCGGAGTGCCGTTCAACATCGCGTCGTACGCGCTGCTCACGCACATGATGGCGCAGCAGGCTGGTCTCGACGTCGGGGAGTTCGTCTGGACCGGCGGCGACTGCCACATCTACGACAACCACGTCGACCAGGTCAACCGGCAACTCTCGCGTGAGCCGTATCCGTATCCGACGCTTCGGCTGAATCCGCGCGAGTCGATCTTCGACTACGAGTTCGACGACGTCGAGATCGTCGACTATCAGTCACACCCGGGCATCAAAGCGCCTGTCGCGATCTGATTCGAGAACCCTCCGTTCGTGTCCTCCGAACGGAGGGTTTCTCGCGGCCTGATTTTCAGTACCGATGGTATTGAAGTGTGATTTGTGTTACATCATGACGTGCCGAGCGGAGATCTGATGGGCCTAGCCGCACTCTGCCGGTCTCGTTGATCGGGCGCACCGTGCGACCAACGGGCTGACTATCGAAGTCGGGTCGGGAGCGGTCGGCCCGATCGGTTGGTAACTACATATGGGATCGATTCTGCGTGTCTGCGCCGCGATGGTGTCGGCGATCGGTGGCGTCATCGGAGCTGTCTGGGCGGCCGCCGCCATGACGGTGGCGAACGCCGCGACCGTCACGGCGCTCATCATGGGTGGTACCTGGAATCCGTTGGTGGACTTCGGTCCTCAAGTGCAAACCGACGAGTTCGTCGACACCTATCTGAACCTCATCGCGTCGAACTACCTCGCGCAGGCCAGTGGTGTTGACGCGGCCGACCTGAACAAGGTCGCCGTGTACACGCCGGAGGAGTTCGCGCCATTCACCGCGGGCGACCTGAGTTTCGATCGTTCGGTCGCGCTCGGAGTGGTGAATCTGAGCGCCTGCATATCGGGTGCCACTGCGTGTCCGCGCAATCTCTCGTTCGGCACGCCCGCCGCGGGCGATCAGCTCGTCGTGTTCGGATACTCGCAGAGCACCAGGATCGCGGCGATCACCAAGCGGTCGCTGATCGACTACTTCTCGAGCGTCGGCTGGGCGTCGGCCCCCGACGTGTCTTTCGTTCTGGCCGCAGACGTGAACAGGCCCAACGGGGGGATCCTCGCGAGGTTCGCAGGATTGTCGATTCCGTTCCTCGGTATCAGCATGGACGGCGCGGCGCCGACAAACAGTTGCGTCGACGGCCAATGCCATTTCCGCACAACCGATATCAGTTTCCAGTACGACGGCTTCTCGGACTTCCCGTCACACCCTCTCAACGTGATCGCCGACCTGAACGCGGTTCTCGGCATCGCTTATCAGCACGGCCTCTATCCGTTTGAATCACCGCTGGGCGCACCGGGAACCGTCGATCAGGGCGAGTACGGCGACACGCACTATTACATGATTCCGGCAGAGGTTCTGCCGATCCTCGTTCCACTGGTGGGGGTGCTACCCGCGACGTGGATCACCGCGCTGGACATGCCACTGCGGACCATCATCGAGATGGGCTACAACCGAGAGCTCAGCCCCGGGAAACCGCTTGCGGCGCAGTGGTTCCGGTTCTCGCCGGTGCGTGACGCCATCACACTCGCGATCGCCATGGCGACGGGCATCGACGGCGCCGTCGCGCAGAAGACCGGAGATCCGTCCAACCGGCCGCTCGGCACAACGGCAATCAGCGGACCGTTCGGGGTGCCGGAGTTCAGCTTCCGTGGCTGGTTCGACGCCGCGCATCCCGGCAGTTCAGCGGGTTCGTCGCTCAGTTCGAATGTCGAGTTGTCGGCGACTTCCGCCGCCGCTGACCCGCCGACGGCTCCCGTCAGCGCCCGGGCGCGATCCGCGGTGGTGGACGATCCGATCTCGACGTCGTCCGGTCAGCGCGGAACAGACGCGATGGCGCCGCAGGGCGTCGAATCGGGCGGGGCGTCGGCGAATGCGACACCACCGACTGATCAGTCGGATTCGGACCCATCTGCAGCCTCGACGACGCCGCCACAGTTGACGCGGCCCAACGCGCAACAGCAGGTGCATCCGGAGGGCGGAGCGAAACTTCCCGCGACGGTAGGTGACACGGCAGGCGGTGGCAGTCGATCGGGCGACGACGCGCCGGGTGTCGCCGCCACGGGAACGACGCCGCCTCGTGGTGTCACGGATGCCGGGAACGGTGCAGGGCAGAATGTTTCGACGAAGGGCGAACGGGACGGATCGGCGCTGGGAGAGCCTGTCGGACCACGGCGGTAGTCTCTGTCCATGGCCACTGGCATCACACTCATCTGGGCGCAGGATCGTGTCGGCGCCATCGGGCGTCAGAACACGATCCCGTGGCGTGTCCCCGAGGACATGCGCCGGTTCCGCGAACTGACAGGCACCGACCCGGTCGTCATGGGACGAAAGACGTGGGAGTCGCTGCCCGAGCGATTCCGCCCGCTGCCGGAACGCCGCAACGTCGTGGTCACCCGGAACACCGATTACGCCGCGCCAGGGGCAGAGATCGCGGGCTCGCTGCGCGAAGCGCTGGATCGGATAGTCGGCGCCGTCACGGTGATGGGTGGCGGCGCGATCTACGAGGCCGCGATGGAACACGCCACGCGGTTGCACGTCACCGAGATCGATCTGCTCGTCGAGGGAGCCGACGCGTTTGCGCCCGAGATCGACCCGTACGGGTGGGAGGTCGCGGAAGCCACGTCGTGGGAGACGTCGTCTGGCGGGCTTCGCTATCGCTTCGTCGACTACTCGCGTCACCGCACGGCGTCGGATGTGCGTCGGGGAGCTTGATCGTCTCCGCGATGGCACCTCCCGAGCTCTCGGCCGCGCAGGCGGCCCGAATCGCCCTCACCGCACAGGGATTCGGTCCTCGACCTTCCGCGGGAACCGTGACGCGCAGGCAGGTGTCGCGGATCGTCGAACGCACGCGACTGATCCAGATGGATTCGGTGAACATCGCGGTGCGAGCGCATTATCTGCCGTTGTTCTCGCGGCTGGGCTCCTACGACCGAACCCTGCTCGACCGCGCCGCGTGGCATCCCGGGCGGTCCACTCGGATACTCGTCGAATATTGGGCGCACGAGGCCGCACTGATCCCGCTCGACGACTGGCCGTTGTTCGGCTGGCGGATGGAGGAGTATCGGGACGGACGGTATCTTCACACTCGAGAACTCATGCGCGACAACCGGGTTCTCGCAGCGGATATTCGGGCGCTCATCGGCGAAATCGGGCCTTCGACGCCGCGTCTGATCGAGAGTCATCTCGGGATCGAGCGTGAACCCAGCTCACCCGGCGGCTGGTGGAATCGCGGCGATGTGAAGCATCTGTGTGAGGCGATGTTCGCCTCCGGTGAGTTGTCGGCTGTGCGAGACGCGAACTTCGGACGCCACTACGACCTCACCGAGCGCGTCGTCGGCGAGGTCGCGCAGCGTCGCATTGAGAGGGTCGATGCGCACAGGCAGTTGGTGACGAATGCTGCTGCGGCGCTTGGCATCGCGACCGCCGCTGACCTTGCCGACTATTACCGACTCAAGCCCGCCGAGGTCCGCGACGTCGTCGCTGAGTTGGTGGAAGACGCAGTGCTGCAACAGGTGTCGGTGCGTGGCTGGAAAGACGTCGCGTTTATGCACGCCGACACCGTGATTCCGCGTCGCATCGCGACTGCGGACGGGCGGTCGACGCTGCTCTCGCCCTTTGATCCGCTGGTCTTCTTTCGTCCGCGCGCCGAGCGGCTCTTCGGTTTCCGGTATCGCATCGAGATCTACGTCCCCGAACACAAGCGCGTACACGGCTACTACGTGCATCCCTATCTGCTCGGCGATGAGATGGTCGCGCGTGTAGACCTCAAGGCCGACCGCGCCGCGGGGGTGCTCCGGGTGCCTGCGGCCCACCTCGAGGAGGGGCGTGACGCAAGTATGGTCGCCGAGCGTCTCGCGACCGACCTCGCGACGACCGCGCAGTGGCTCGGACTCGACGGCGTCGAGGTCGGCTCCCGTGGCGATCTGGCCGGACGGTTGGCTCATGCCACCGTGAGGGCTTCGGCATGACATGCTGTTTCCGGCTTTGAGACAATCCAGCAGACATTCACCACGGCACACATTCACCGCACTGCGGAGTTCACGAGAGGTACCGATGACGGTCACGCACGACGGGCGCACCTACCAACTGGTCATGTTCGATCTCGACGACACGCTGGCACCGTCGAAGAGCCCCATGGACGACTCCATGGTCGAGGTCTTCGGCCGACTACTCGACCGCAGCATGGCGTGCATCATCTCAGGCGGGAACTTCGATCAGTTCCAGGTGCAGGTGCTCGACCGACTCGGCGACGGCGTGAATCGTGCGAACCTGCATCTGATGCCCACGAACGGCACGCAGTACGTGCGGTGGGACGGCTCCGAATGGAAGACCGTGTACGCCGAGTACCTCACCGACGACGAGAAGCAGCGCACTCTGACGACGCTCGAGACCGGCGCGAGAGAACTCGGCCTGTGGGAAACCGAGACGTGGGGGCCGGTACTGGAGGATCGGGGCAGCCAGATCACGTTCAGCGCGTTGGGGCAGGCTGCTCCCGTCGACGCGAAGAAGGCGTGGGATCCCGACGGCCGCAAGAAGGAGTCGCTGCGCGCGTACGCGGCCGAACGTCTTCCCGACCTCGAGGTCCGCAGCGGCGGATCGACGTCCGTAGACGTGACCCGGAAGGGCATCGACAAGTCTTACGGTGCGCGCCGACTGATGGAGATCCTCGAGCTCACCGTCGACGACATCCTCTTCTACGGTGACCGGCTCGACGAGGGCGGCAACGACCGGCCGGTGATGGAGCTGGGCATCACGTCGATCAGCGTGTCCGATTGGACCGACACGCTCGCCAAGCTGACCGCGCTCCTCGACGAGTGAGCAGGGTCGGCGTGCTCACCGTTCGGTGACGCTCGGCCGATGCTCGCCGAACCCGACGATCTCCTCGATCTGCGTGGCCAGCGACACGAGTAGCAACTCGCTGTTTGCCGGTCCGACGAGCTGAGCGCTCTGCGGCAGGCCCGAGCGATCCACTCCGATGGGTACGGCCGCCGCAGGGTTGCCGAGCACGTTCCAGGCCGCCGTGTACGACGCGGTCTCGGCGGCTGCGCGCAGAAGGCCCACGAAACCGTGCCGGTCGAGCTGTCCGGCCTTGACGGCAGTGGTGGGGGTGGTCGGCGTCAGCAGGACGTCGTAGTCGTCGAAGATCTGTGCAAGGAGCGTCTCAGCGATCCGCTCCGCACGTCGCTCGGCCCACCCGGCGCCCGCGTGGAGGACACGTCCGACACGGGCGATGTGTCGAGTGTTGCGCTCGAGCCTGTCCGGATGTTCCACGCGCGCAGCCTCTTCGGATACGCCCGACGCGGTTTGCACGGAGAAGACCCCCGACAGGAGCGGGTAGTCGGGATCGGATTCGACGACGGTGTGGCCGGCCTCGCGCAGGTGGTCGGCCAGCGCGCGTATCGCCGCGGCCGACTCGTCGTCGACCATGCCCGCCCGCATCGGATTGCGAAACGACAGCCGGATTCGCAGGCGTCCGGGCGGCGTGGCCGCGGCGTCGACGAAGGAGCCGGGGAGCGCAGCGGCATGAAACCTGTCCGTCGACGTCGTGCCGGAGATCACGTCGTAGATGAGTGCGCTGTCGGCGACGGTGCGGGTCAACGGACCCAGGGTGCCCAGCGCCCGCCACAGGTCGGGGTTGGGTGCCGTACTGACCCGCCCTCGCTGTGGTTTGAGTCCGAACAGACCGCACCAGCTCGACGGCAGACGGATCGACCCGCCGCCGTCGCCGCCGATCCCTGCGGCCACCATCCCCGACGCGACCGCTGCCGCGGTACCTCCGCTCGAGCCGGCGGGGGATCGGTCGAGGTCCCACGGGTTCCGCGTCCAGCCGTGTGCCGCCGTTTCGGTGAAGGGCCAGATACCGAACTCGGGCATCCGGGTCTTGCCGATGATCACAGCGCCCGCGTCGCGCAGACGCGTGACCACCTCCGAATCGGCCCGTGCCGGCGTGGTCACCGACGCCCCACCACATGCCGTGGGCACACCGCGCACGTCGTTCTCGTCCTTGATCGCGATCGGTACCCCGTGTAGCGGGCCCGCGGGGGCGCCGTCGCGCAGTGTGGCGTCGAGTCGATCGGCTTCGGCTCGCGCCTCGTCGTGCAGTACGGCGGAGAACGCGTTGACTGCGGGGTCGAGGCGAGCGATCTCGGCCAGGCTGTGCTCGACGAGTTCGCGGGAGGTCACCTGGCCGTCGACGACCCAGGCGCGCTGGCTGTGGACAGAACTGAAGTGCAGATCGGGCATGGCACTCATCGTCCCCGCTCGGGCACGAGTACCGGCGAAGAAACTCCGCGGGTGCCGCAAGAGTGTTCTCGGACGATGGGGTGGTCGGGGCGTGGTGGTCGCGCTGATGGAGAATCATGGATGCCCACTAGGTGAGAGGAGGCGACATGTCGGACATGGTCCCGTTGAAGGTGCAGATGGTCGCCGCGACCACGTTCAACCCGCCCGAGGACGTCCCGTGGAGCACCGACGCCGACGGCGGCGAGGCGCTCGTCGAATTCGCGGGCCGCGCCTGCTATCAGAGCTGGGACAAGCCCAACCCGCGTACCGCGACCAACGCGGGCTACCTGCGGCATATCCTCGAGGTCGGCCACCTGTCGCTCCTCGAGCACGCGAATGTGACCTTCTACATCACCGGCATCTCACGGTCGTGCACCCACGAACTGATTCGGCATCGCCACTTCTCGTACTCGCAGCTCTCGCAGAGGTTCGTCCCCGAGCACGACTCGAACGTGGTCGCGCCACCGGCAATCGAGGGTGACGCGCACCTCGAGGCGTTGTTCACCGAAGCCACCGACGCGAGTCGCAAGGCATACGGCGAGCTGCTCGACGCCCTGGAGGCGAAGTTCGCCGATGTTCCCAACGCGATCCTGCGCCGCAAGCAGGCACGTCAGGCCGCGAGGTCGGTGTTGCCGAACGCGACCGAAACCAAGATCGTCGTCACCGGCAACTACCGGGCGTGGCGACACTTCGTCGGCATGCGCGCCACCGAACACGCCGACGTCGAGATCCGTCAGCTCGCCGTCGAGTGCCTGAGCCAACTCATGGACGTCGCGCCGACCGTGTTCGGCGACTTCGAGATCGGCACGCTCGCCGACGGCACCGAGGTCGCCACATCGCCGTTCGTGCTCGAAGGCTGAGCAGCAGATCCCGCACGGCGTGGCCAATTGGTTCACGCTCCCGGCGCCGCGTGCTG
>NZ_DLSO01000079.1:0-22591 GCF_002500165.1 Gordonia sp. UBA7860
GCGATGCTTCTATGTCAAGCCGCCACCGCGAACGGTCCTTTTGCGGTATTCCCGAGTTCGGATTCATCGGCACGCAGGACCTGGAACACGCGATCGGAGATGCGGCGACGAAGCAGTCGTAGCGCCTCGCGTCGGGTCTTGCCCGCAGCCTGCAGTTTGGCAACATAGGCTTGGCCGAGGCCGCCGCGTGCGACCTGTGTGATGGCGATGGCGTGCAAGGCAGCGTTGACGGTACGGTTGCCACCGCGATTGAGACGCACACGCTCCTGCGCCGACCACACCGGAATCGGGGCCGTACCGTTGAACTTTGCGTAGGCGTCTTTGGAGTGGAAGCGGTGCGCTCCGGCAGTCTCGCCGATGATGACCGCCGCGGAAAGAACCCCACAGCCTGGAATGGCGAGCAACGACGGAGCCAGAACCCGGACGCGCTCGCGGATCTGGCGTTCGAGGTCGTTGATCTGGCGGGTCATCTGCCGGCATCGGCTGAGGAGTTCTCCAGCGATCTGAGCGACCACGCCGGTGAAATGCGTAAGCCGGTCGGCGAGCTCGTCCATCACACGGTAACGCCGGATCCCTCGGACCGGGACGTGAAGTTCAGGGTCGAGCTCGTGCAGGTGCCAGCGTAGCCTGCTGATGAGTTTTGTTCTCTCGCAGACCATATCGTGCCGGTGATCGCTGAGTAGTTTGACTTCCCGGGCGGGGCCGTCCAAACGTGCGATTGGCAGGTTCGGCTCGCGCAATGCAGCCATCGCGACGGCGTGTGCGTCAATCGGATCGGACTTGCCCGGCTCGCGGGCGCTGCGTCGGTGTACAGCCATTAGTTGGGTCTTGACCCGGACCACAGCATGCCCGCGATTGAGCAGATCGGCCTCCAATCGGCGGGTGACGTGGCGGCAGTCTTCGAGCGCGAACTGGAGCTGAGGCCATTGTTTGGCCCACTCGATGGCGGACAAGTGCCCGTCGGTGGTGGCCTTTGCGGTCAGCTCTGCGAGCTTGCGTCCGACCTCGTCGACTGCGACAAAGGTATGAGTGGACTTGTGGGCGTCGACTCCGATAACGATCAACTGAGGACTCCGATCGGTGGGGTGAACGAGGTACCGGGTAATCGTCGTTGGGCACGCCTCAATCGGGCATCAGCGGCACGCTTCTATCAAGCCACGCGGACGATCGTCCGGGACCCGGCAGGACCGCACATCGGGATAAGCCACCAACAGAAGCTGGGGCAGCAAAGAAACGAGCGAATCCCGCCGGGCCTACTCAGGATGGCATTGACGCAAAGAAAGCCGAAGCCTGCTTCAAGATCGTGTTCGCTCGCCGCAGTTCACAGTTCTCCCGCTCCAACGCCGCGATGCGGTCAGCGTCCTCACTCGTGGTGCCCGGGCGGACCCCGCCGTCGATCTCGGCCTGACGAACCCAATTGCGCAACGCCTCGGGATGGACTCCGAGCTGATCGGCGATCCGCTTGATCGCACCCTCTCGACGAATCGGGATCTTGTCGCGCTTCACATGCCATCCGGGTGGCCCGGTCCTTGAGTTCCTCACTGTACTTGCGTGGTGCTGCCATGCTCTCCATCCTTCACAGGTTCGAGAGCCTCCGACAGACCCGGGGCGGTTCATGAAGCCGGAAAGTGGGGTTAGCCCATCGCCGCACCGGTCATCGACCGCATCAACAACAAGGTCTTTAGGGTCCTCTCCGAAATGCTCGGCCATCAGAGGTAGCGCGGTGGATCGACCGTAGGGTCGTCGTCGATGGTGTCGACGTGCGGGTCGGCGAGAATGTTGGTAACCGCAAGGGAGCTGGCACCGAAGGTGGCGAAGTGCGGGTTGACGTCTCTGACGACACTCCGTGCACGGTCCGCCGGCCAAACGAACGCCGGGATCGGCCAAGAAGACCCGAACGGCGCGCGGCGTGGTTGTCGTCCCACGCGGCCAGATCAGCCTCGCCTCGCACAGGTAGTACCGACGGACGCTATGCCGCCGCTGCTCGTTATTGATGTTGATCCTCACGGCACCGGTTCGCCCGCACAGGGTCTCGACATGACTGACCAACGGCCCTCGTGAATTAACCCCTGGCTCAGTGGGTGACCGGTAGTAGCACTCGTCGCGAGTGGTGGTGTGCTGCATTCGAGCGAAGTTCTGTACACCGCGAGAAGCGCCTGAGACAGTGAGCGGGTGAGCCCGTCGTGAACTCGCCCCGGCCGTGCATGGTCGGAAGAACGTGCTGAGCGTCGACGAACTCCAGCCAGGCGGGGGCGCCTAGGTGTCTGCGTTGCCGTTCTTCCATTGTGGCCACGGGATGTTCCAATCGCCGAGTCCATCAACTCCCGGCAGTGTGTCGGCGTTGGTGTTCTTGACCGTGACGGGGTCACCGCGCAGGGTGTTCTTCACGAGCCATTCCGCGTCAGTGGGACTCAGGTTTGGGCAACCGTTGCTGACGTTGCTGCTGCCTTGCGCCGACATCGACCACGGTGCGCCGTGCATGTAAATGCCGCTGTAGGACATTTGCACCGCCCATTGAACGGGTGTGCGGTATCCCGCTGCGGACTCGACAGGCACTCCGTAGGTGGACGAGTCCATGATGATGTGCTCGACGCGATCTCCGATCATGTAGATACCGCGGGGCGTCGGAGTGCTGTCTTTGCCGAACGAGGTCGGCATCGTGCGGATGACCTTGCCGTCTCGTTTGACGACTATCGTTTTGGTGTTGTCGTCGGCAACGATTTCCTGAGCTCGGCCAATCGTGAAGTCGTAGGACAAGTTCTCGTCGCCGTAGAGCCCGTCGCCGAGGTCGACTCCGTAAATGTTGACGGCGACACTGACTTTGGTGCCCGGCGTCCAGAAGCGTTCGGGCCTCCACCGGACTTCGGAGTCGCTGATCCAATAGAACGCACCCCGCATCTGGGGGTCAGACGACACGGTGATCGCCGCCTGTGCCTTCTTTCGGTCGGGGATGGGATCGGCGAACCGCACCCCGACTGTGTGGGCGATCCCGACGGTTTTCTCGCCGAGGATGGCAGCGCTGGTCAGTGACTCCGGTGAGGTCGTGGTGAAGCGCTGCGAGACGACCGATCGACCGCCCACGCCCACGGCCTCGGCTTGAACGGAATACCGCTTCGAATATCCCAGGGGTTGGGTGCTTGTCCACGTTGAGCCGTCCTCGCTCAGTGAGCCCGCCAAGGGACGGCCGCTGGCTGTGGGGATACGGACGTTTGTCAACGCGCCGCGGCTGGCCGTGACAACAATAGGAAGCCCAGGTTCGACAACCGCGTTGGGCGCGAGTCGACCGCCACCTTCGGTGGCCACAGCAATGGAAGGCTGTGCGATGTCGGCGAAGCTGTCAACGGCCTGAATCTCGTTGCTGTAGGCGCCTCCGGTTGAGCTGCACGAGGTCAATAACATCACCACAGCCGTCAAGGCTGCGAGCATCAGCAGTCGCGGAATACCTGCCCGGACCGACCCGCGGCATCCACGAGCGCTCGAGCACTGCGGCTGCGCACCGTAAGCCGCCAAGAGATCACGTGGCTCTTCGATAGCTCGAGTCCTTCTTACGCGGCCCATCGATTGTGGCGAACCCTCTCACTCGGCGCCTGGACTAGGTTTACTATCCACGATAGTAGTTGAATGCTGTGCGCTCCTCTACCCGCTGCACAGCGCGAGAGAAGGTTCGAAACGTCTTCGTGGTGGGCGACCGCCGAGCGGTCACGTCGACCTCATTATTGCCGTGTGGCGACACCCCACAGGTAGTCCCCGCCGATGCGTGTTCGCCACCGCTCGCCGACGTCGAGGCCGTGGTGCGACAACTCTCGCGACACCTGCGGGACCACTCGTCCTCATACCTCCCGCGCGCCGATAAGGCGGGTCGTCCGACGACGTAGACTCCCCGGGTTCTCAACCACGGTGCAGGATCGAGTTTGGGTCCATCTTGCTGCCACACCTTGTAGTGCAGGTGTGGGCCGGTGGAGTAGCCGCGGTTTCCTACCGTTGCGATCTGCGCGCCGGCCAGGACTCGCTGCCAGACGCTCACCAGTGTCTCGCCGATGTGCCCATACACGCCGATCGTGCCGTCGTCTTGCAGCACTCGCATCCACAGCCCGAAGCCGGCGGCCTTCGATAACCGTCCCCGCCCAAGGCGATCTTTGAGGTCGCGGGTTCGGTGTGCTCACGCAGCTGTGACACGCGCAGCAAGTTCGTGGGGTAGTCGGGGCTGCTCGTCTCATCGATAACGACAGTGACGTCTTCGAAGACGTGGCGTTTCTGGGTGCCGTCAGGTGGTCGAGAGTGACCACCCAGGTCGGCCGGGTGCCACCGTCTGTCAGATCCTGCTCGTGGAGTGGGTGGAGTGGACGTGATCAAAAGCGCGTCCGGATCTGAGTCGCCTCCTTCCTTCGTTGCTCCACACGAGTCCGTTAGCTGAGCGTGTAGAGCAATTGTTCGTTTGCGGCGTATGCATTTTCGGCGTTTCTGGCGACCAGCGCGTTGACACTATTGATGGTGCTGCGTTGTTCCCAGTGTGTGCCGTCTGGGCTGCGCCAGACGGTGTCGGCGGTGTCGATGCCCCAGAGCGTGCCATCGGGTGCGGCCGCCAGGAGAGCTAGGGCCGGCGCATCGGGAACGGTTGTGAAGGTCTGGGCGTCGTCGGTGCTGTGTTGCAGGCCATCTGGGGTAGTCGCCCATACGCCGCGGTCGGTGATCGCGAGTGCTGCTGCGGCCAGGGGCGCGCCGGGGGTCCAGCTTCTCCCGTCATCGGTCGATACGAGCAGGCCGTTGATTCCGTCGAAGCCTACGAGTAGTTGTCCGTTGGTGGCGAGCGCGTGGAAGTCGATGTCGCCGGCCACCGATCTCGGTGTCCATGTCTGCCCGCCATCTTCGCTGGCGACGAGTCCCAGCGGGTTGGGTGCCGAGCTCCGCGGGCCGGGATGGCCGGAGGCGAAGATCCGATCAGAGCCGGTTACCCCGGCCAGTCCCATGAAGTCGTCGTCGGAGACGCCGACCCGGCTGGTGGTTCCATCTGCGGTGAGGGCGATTACGCCGGTGTGAGTTCCGGCGAGGATAGTGCCGTCGGCGCGGATGTGCAGGGCGTGGAGGTGGTCGAGTTCTGGGGTCAGTGTTGCGCTCTCTGCTGAGGTTGCCGACGGTGGTGGGGATGTGGGTTGTTCCCGGGTGGAGCAGCCGGTTAGCACAATCAGCGTGGCGATGACTGCGAGGACGACCGCAGCGGTGCGGTTGGACGGGTTTGAGGCAGGCAAGCGGCTAGGACTTTCGTGTGGGTAGGACTGAGTTCGGGCGTGGGTGGTGTGGTGATCGGGGTGGTGGCGAGACCGGGTAGGAGCCGCCCTAACCCTCTGGGGGTGTCGTGGTCACGACTTCTGGATGGGGGTGGAAGGCTGTGAAGGCTTTTGGCCGCAATGCTTTTGGAGGACGAGGGAGATGAGGACGTTGCCGAGGTGGTGACGTGCCCCGGAGAGGTCGCCGATCGCAGCGAGGTGGCGGACGAGACCGATGTGTGCGGCGAGGTGGCGGCGTCGGTTCGAGGTGACGCTGAGGTGGTGGGCGCGGTGGAAAAACTGGTGGGTCGAGTATGGCGTGGGTGCTCGGTAGACGTCTCGCATGGCATGCAGATACTGACGACGGTGGTCGTCGGGGGGCGAGTGCGTCTCCTTCGGGTTCTCGGTCACGGCGCATTCCTCGGACTGGTACGCGCAGGCCGGGTCAACCCGCGTCAACTAACTACTATAAAACCTAGTAATTGGCGGCGCGGTCGGTGCCTGAGTTGCGGCGTCACCGACGAACTTCTGGGGCATACTGGCTGGTGGTGCAGGTGGTGGGTCGCCGGGAAGGTGTGTTGAGTGTGGGTCTCAGCGAGCACGACGGCGGGGCGTCGAGGATCGAGGCGAACGATGGGTGAGCATCCATGAGTGCAGCGGTGGTGTTAGTTGTTGCCGCGGGTGTGCTGGGCTGGTTGTGGCCTCGATGGATGGTTCGGGTGCAGGGCCGTATCGATGCTCGTTGGGTGTTGGTGGCCTGGCCGGCCGCGCAGGTCGTGTTTGCGATGTTGTGGGTGGGAGCTGTTGTGACGCTGGCGGTTCCCGGCCATTTCGGCATCCATTCGTTGTCCGAGGTGGTGTCGTGTCTGCGGGTGTTGTCACACGGCGCATCCCCGCGGGTGGAAGCGATCTCCGGTGGCGTGCTGGCGGTGGTGACCGGGGCAGCGATTGTCCGAGCGGTGACGATCGCGGTGCGATCGGCGGTGCGGATGCGTGGTGCTCGTGAGGAGTATCTGCAGTCGTTGCGGTTGGTGGGCGCCCGCAGTGAGCGCTATCCCGACGTGTGGTGGCTCGCCGACGGGCGGCCGATGGCGTTTTGTCTGCCGGGCAAGGATGCCGGCATTGCCGCCACGACCGGGTTACAGGCGGCGTTGTCCGGTGAGGAACTCGATGCCGTCGTTGCCCATGAGCGCGCACACCGGCGGCAACGTCATCACACCGTGGTGTTGGCGGCCCGCGCTCTCGGGCGTGCGTTCCCGCTGATTCCGTTGTTCAGCCGCGCGGGCCGTGAGGTCGCCGGCTTGGTCGAGCAAGCCGCCGATGCCCGCGCCGCCCAGCTGGTGGGTGCGCGGGCGGTCTGCTCGGCGTTGGGAACGTTGGCCCGTTCGGGACCTGTAGCGGGCCCGGTGGGTGTGTTGTCGATCAGCGATTCGTCGTCCGTGGGGCCGCGGCTGAGCCGCTTGGACTCCGGTCACCGGTGCCGGTCGCGACGTCATCATGTGGGTGCCGCCGCGGCGGTGGCTGGTGTGGTGGCGGTACCGACCACGCTAGCGGTGTCCGGTGTCGTCGCGGCGATGGTGATCGCGATGTGTGTGTAGCCGAGACCGACCCGGGCAGGTCCGACCGCTAGGGGTTGTTGAGAAGCTGCTGCATCCTCGCAATTTCGCTCTCCTGATCAGTGACGATCTGACGTGCCAGAGCGATCGCCTCGGGCGATTGGCCGTCTTGAATCTCGGTCTTGGCCATGGCGATGGCGCCGCGGTGGTGTTCGATCATCTGCGTCAGGAACAGGCGCGACGCCTCGGCGCCTTGCGCGTCGCGTAGCTGCTGCATCTGTTCTGGCGACATCATGCCCATCATCGACGGCATCGGGGAGGAACCCGGCGCCATCGACGTACCCATGTCCATGTTGTGCCCCTGGCCCTCGAGTGGGGCTCCCCATTGCTCCAGCCACGACTGCATCTGCTCGATCTCAGGCTGCTGAGCGTCTTTGATCTGCTGGGCCAGACTGACGACCTGGGGGTTGATGTTGTCCTTCTCCAACAGGATGTCGCTCATCATGATCGCCTGGGTGTGGTGCGGGATCATCTGCTGGGCGAACGAGATGTCCGCGCTGTTGTGTTCGGCAGTGGCCGCCGCTGACGATTCGGTACTGACCGTGCTGGTACCCATCCCCGACATCGAGGAATGATCCTCAGTCGAGGTGTCCGAACACGCGGCCACCACTGTCAGAACAGCCGCCGCGGCAGCAACGACGACACCGGTTCGTGTGGCTCTCATCGATCTCCTCCTCAAGGGTGATACTTCGCCACCGCCCGGCGGCGCTTCCATAACAATTCTACTAACACCGATAGTAGTTAGTCGCCTGCCCGGCACCCACAAAACGGGCGGTGAACTGCGCAAACAACGCCGCTAATGCCCGATTAGTTCGCTTCGTGGCGGGATGTTGTGTGACTGGTGGGGCACAAGTGACTTGTGGTGTGATCTCGCGGGTACACGCATGGCACTCGTGCGTGGGTCTACGACGTCCGCGGGAAAGGTGCGACCGCATGCAGATGGTGTTGACATCGCTACGGGTCAAGGCGGGGCAGCGGTGGGGCCCCAAGGCGCTGGGGGTGGCGGTGGCGGTGTGTGTGGGCGTTGCGCCTGTGATCGCCACCGCACCGGCGGCGGCCTCGACCGATGGACATGTGGCCGGGGAGTTGATCGCGATCGTGCAGGACTCGGTGAAGGCCGCATTGGGTGGTGCTGCAGCGGCGAGTTTGGGGGAGCCGATCACGCAGGCGGCGTCCTGCCTGGGCGCTCAGGCCCAGTCGGGCAGTGTCGGCGATGCGGGCAGTGTGGCCGCGCTGCAGTGCTTCGGAACGTTTTCGCGCATCGATCCGATAGACGGGTTCCGGATCATCGACGCGTTACCGCTGGCCCGGCTGGTGGCCACCCTGATCGCCGCGATCGTGCCGCACGATCCGAACGAGCCGCATGGCCCCCAACCGCAGGAACCCGGAACGCCGACGCCGCTGCTGCCCGGTAGTGGCGGCGCGGTGGCGCCGACTGCGGGTGAGATCACGTCCACCTTCGGTGACGGACGGGGCCATCAGGGCATTGATATCGGTAATGATCTGGGTGCGCCGATTGTCGCTGTGGCTGACGGGGAAGTCATCACCTCCGGACCCGCTGAGGGGTTCGGGTTGTGGATGCGGATCCGCCACGATGACGGCACGATCACCACCTACGGCCACAACGACGAGAATCTGCTCGAGCAGGGCGCGCGAGTACGGATGGGGCAATCGATCGCCACGGTGGGCAACCGTGGGGTGTCGACCGGCCCGCATCTGCATTTCGAGGTTCTCGATCCGACGGGAGTCAACGTCGATCCGGCACAGTGGCTGGCCGATCGTGGGGTGGTTCTGGCGATGGCCGCTGATGCCGACGCCCCCGCGCCGGGGCCGGTGGTGCCCCAGTGGGTCGGCGAACGACGCCTGTGACGAGCCAGCGCGGTGTGGTGGGTCAGGAACGAACGAGGCGAGCGATGGCCGCCGAGGCTTCAGCGATCTTCTCCTGTGCCTCGTCGCCGCCGGCGTGGGCGGCATCGAGCACGCAGTGGGTGAGGTGGTCGTCGAGCAAGCCCAGCGCCACCCCCTCCAGTGCCTTGGTCAGCGCCGAGATCTGGGTCAGGATGTCGATGCAGTACTGCTCCTCATCGACCATCCGGTGGATACCTCGGGATTGGCCTTCGATGCGCTTGAGCCGGGCCAGGTATTTGCCCTTGTCGCTGATGTAACCGTGGGAGGAGTGTTCCGGTGCGGAGGAGTTTCCCGGGGCGGAGGCAGTGGTCATGGACTCACCTTCTCAGTGGATCGCGGTCGGTTGTGCTGCAGTGCACGCACTGTACTCGCGCCTGGGTGCAGGTCGAGTCGGCGCAGCAGTTGCGCGTTGAGTGCGACCACGACCGTCGAGGCTGACATCAGGATCGCTCCGACCGACATCGGCAGGACGAACCCGATGGGCGCGAGAATTCCGGCGGCCAGCGGTACCGAGATCAGGTTGTATCCCGCTGCCCACCACAGGTTCTGCTTCATTTTTCGGTAGCTGGCGTCCGACAGCTCGATGACCGACAGCACCGAGCGGGGGTCGTCGCTGGCGAGGATGACCCCGGCCGAGGCGATCGCGACGTCGGTGCCGGCCCCGATCGCGATGCCCACATCGGCTTGGGCCAGGGCGGGGGCGTCGTTGACGCCGTCGCCCACCATCGCCACCTTGCGTCCTTCGTGCTGCAGTTCGGCCACCTTGCTGGCTTTGTCTTCCGGGCGTACACCGGCGAACACCCGGTCGATACCGAGGTCGTGAGCGACGGTGTGCGCGACCGCTTCGGCGTCGCCGGTGATCATCACGACCTCGACCCCGCGGGCGTGCAGCGCCTCGACGGCTTGGCGGGATTCCCCGCGCACCTCATCAGCAAGTTTGACAGCTCCGATCAGCTCAGTGTCGCGGGTGACATGCAGGATGATTGCGCCGTCGGCGCGCCAGCGATCAGCGATGGCCAGTTCCTGATGGCCCTGTTCCTCGAGCATGCGGGGCCCGCCCACCCGCACTGTGGCGCCCTCGACGCGAGCGGTCACACCGACCGCCGGTGACGAGGTGAAGTCGGTGGCCGCGGGAACCGGCTGGGCGCGGTCGCCGGCCGCTGCGACAATTGCTCGCGCCAGCGGGTGCTCGCTGTCGGCTTCGGCGCTAGCTGCCAGGGTGAGCACGGTGTCCTCATCGACGCCGTCGGCGGCCGCGATCTCGATGACGGTGGGCTCACCCTTGGTCAGGGTTCCGGTCTTGTCGAACAGCACCGCATCCACAGTGCGCATGGCCTCAAGTGCCAACCGGTCTTTGACCAGCACGCCGCCGCGGGCGGCGCGTTCTGTGGCAATGGCCACCACCAGGGGGATAGCCAAGCCGAGTGCGTGCGGGCAGGCGATGACCAGCACGGTGATGGTTCGAATCACCGCCTGGTCGGGTTGGCCGATGACCGTCCACACGATGGCGGTGATGATCGCTGAGCCGAGCGCGAACCAGAACAGCAGCGCTGCGGCGGAATCGGCCAGCCGCTGGGCGCGGGAGGTGGAGTTCTGCGCGTCTGCCACCAGGCGCTGAATCCCGGCCAGCGCCGTGTCGTCGCCGGTGGCGGTGATCTGGACCCGCAGCCCCGAGTCGGTGGCCACCGTGCCGGCCACCACCTGATCGCCGATGCCGCGGCGCACCGTGCGCGATTCTCCGGTGACCATGGATTCATCGAGCTCGGCCGAGCCGTCTACGACGCGACCGTCGGCCGGGACGCTGGCCCCGGGGCGCACGATCACCACATCTCCGACCTGCAGCTCACTGGGAGCAACGGTGGTGATGTGGTCGCCCTCGACGCGTTCGGCCTCATCGGGCAGCAGCGCGGCCAGCGAGTCCAGGGCCGAAGTTGTCTGGGCCAGCGACCGCATCTCGATCCAATGCCCCAACAGCATGATCACGATGAGCAGGGCCAGTTCCCACCAGAAGTCCAGTTCATGGTGCAACACACCGATGCTCGCACCCCAGGACGCCACGAAGGCCACCGTGATCGCCAAGGCGATCAACAGCATCATTCCCGGTGCGCGCGACCGCAGTTCTGCAGAGGCGCCTACCAGGAACGGCCGCCCACCCCAGCAGTACATCACCGTACCCAGCACCGGTGAGACCCACTGCAGCACTTGACTATCGGGTAGGTCGTAGCCGATGAGCATCGCGAACATGGGTGAAAAGGCTACGACCGGCACAGCCAGGGCACCCATGATCCAGAACAGCCGGCGGAACTGCCCGACGTGATCACCATGGCCCGCATGCCCGCCATGCCCAGCGTGATCATGTTCGGCGTGATCATGGTCTGCGCGGGCGCGCTCAGCATGGTGATCGTGGTGGTTGTGTGACGCTGCGGCGAGTTGGCCGTGGTGGCGTTCGTCGGCGGCGTCGTGACCGGCGTGCTCAGGGGAAGAGTGCTCGGAGGAGGAGTGCTCGTTCATACCGTCACCTTATACCCCTGGGGGGTATATGTCGAGGGGTTGGTGGATGGAGTTGTGGTCGATGAGTGGGGCGGGCTGGTGAAGGCGCGTAACCGCAGGCTGTTGCTGACGACGAACACGCTGGACAACGCCATGGCGGCGCCAGCCAGCATGGGGTTGAGCAGTCCCAGCGCGGCCAGCGGTATCGCGGCGATGTTGTAGGCGAATGCCCAGAACAGGTTCATTTTGATCGTTTTCAGAGTGGTGCGTGCCAAGGCGATCGCGTCGGCGGCAGCGTTGAGGTCGCCGCGGACCAGGGTGATGTCGGCGGCATGCATGGCGGCGTCGGTGCCGGTGCCCATCGCCAGCCCGAGATCGGCGTGGGCCAGGGCAGCGGCGTCGTTGACGCCGTCGCCGATCATGGCCACAACCTTGCCTTCGGATTGCAGGTCGGTGATGACGGTGGCCTTGTTGGCCGGCAAGACGTTGGCGATGACGGTGTCGATCCCGACCTCAGCGGCGACGGTGTCGGCGACGGTCTGGTTGTCGCCGGTCAGCAGGATGGGCGTCATACCCAGTGCGGTGAGCCGGGCGATGGCGTGTGCGCTGGTGGGTTTGATCGCATCGGCGACCGCCAGGACCGCATGGGCGCGGCCGTCCCAGGCGACGAGTACGGCGGTCTGTCCGGCTTCTTCGGCGGCGGTCTGTGCCTCGTTGAGGTGGGGGTCATCCACGGCGATGTCGTGTTCGGCCAGCAGCGTCGGACGCCCGACGGTGACAACTCGTCCCTGGACCAGACCGCGCACGCCTCGACCTTCGAAGTTGCGGAAGTCGTCGACCTCGTCGAGCTGTCCGACTTCGGCGGCTGCACCAGCAGCGATGGCGGCCGCGACGGGGTGCTCGGAGGCGTTTTCCACCGCTCCAGCGAGGGCGAGCACGTCGGCGCGAGTGGTGGTGGGGGAGGTGGTGACCTGGACGAGTGTCATCTGGCCCGTGGTGACCGTGCCGGTTTTGTCTAGGACAACGGTGTCGATGGTTCGGGTGGATTCGAGGACTTCGGGGCCTTTGATCACGATGCCGAGTTGGGCTCCGCGGCCGGTACCGACCAGCAGTGCGGTTGGGGTGGCCAGTCCCAGCGCGCAGGGGCAGGCGATGATCAGCACAGCGACCGCGGCGGTGAACGCCGCTTGCAGGGGATAGCCGGCGCCGATCCACGCGCCGAGGACTGCGATGGCGACGGTGATGACCACCGGCACGAAGACGCTTGAGATCCGGTCGGCCAGTCGCTGGGCGTGGGCTTTGCCGGTCTGGGCGCGTTCGACCATCGCGGCCATTTGCGCGAGTTGGGTGTCTGCCCCCACGCGGGTCGCCCGCACCCGTAGGTGTCCGCCGGCGTTGACTGTCCCGCCGGTCACGGTGTCGGCGGGGGCGACCTGGACTGGCATCGACTCGCCGGTGACCATGCTGGCGTCAACTGCCGAGGTGCCAGACACCACCACACCGTCGCTGGCGATCTTCTCGCCGGGCCGCACAATGAACTCGTCGTCGACGGCGAGCTCGCCGATCGGTATCCGATGCTGGTGGCCGTCCCTGATCACTGTGACGTCTTTGGCGCCCAGCTCCAACAAGGCCCGCAACGCCGCACCGGCTTGCCGTTTGGACCGCTTCTCGAAGTATCGGCCGGCCAGGACGAACATCGTGACCCCCGCGGCGACCTCGAGGTAGATGTTGCCTGCACCGTCAGAGGCGCTGACCGTCAGGGTGAATCCGTGGGTCATGCCTGGTTGTCCGGCGGTGCCGAAGAACAACGCATACAACGACCACAACAGCGCCGCGGTGGTGCCGACCGAGATGAGGGTGTCCATGGTGGCCGCACCGTGGCGCAGGTTGAGCAACGCGGCGCGATGAAACGGCCATGCCGCCCACACGATCACTGGCGCGGCCAACGTCAACGACGCCCACTGCCAGTAGGTGAACTGCAACGTCGGGACCATTGCCAGCGCGATCACCGGTACCGAGAGAACCACCGCACCGATCAGTCGGTGACGCAAGGCCACGAGCTCCCCGTCGTCGTCCGAAGGGTCATCGTCGGGGGCGGCACCTTTGGTGGGAGTGGCGGGCAGCGCAGCGTGGTATCCGGCCTGTTCGATGGTCTCGATCAGCAGGTGTGGGTCGACACCGGCGGGTGCGCTGACGTGAGCTTTTTCGGTGGCGTAGTTCACCGAGGCGCTCACTCCGTCGAGTTTGTTCAGTGTGCGTTCGATGCGTGCCGCGCACGATGCACACGTCATGCCCGACACGGCGAGTTCGACATCGACGGCGCCTGTCTGCTCGGCGGTGGCCGCAGGTGGGTGGATCGGAGCTGAGGTGGTCATGGGGGAGTTCCTCGTTGGGTGAATGCCTCGGCGCAATGCCCCGGGGTGGCGCTGGTCAGCGAGTTAGTGTCCGGCGTGCGGATCGACCGAGGGGGCCGTGGAGTCAGGTGTCGGGGCAGGGGTGCCGGTGGGGGCATCGAGAACGAAGGTGGCGGTGTGCACAGCGCCGTCGACCTGGAAGTCGAGGTAGAGCAGATAGCGGCCCGGGGTGGGGGCGGTGGTGGCGAAGCGGACCTGTGGTCCCGCGAGTTGACCGGCGGTCGGTGCCACGCCCTCAGGGTGAACATGCAGGTAGGCCAGGTCGCCTTGACGCAGGGCCACCAAGTGACCGAAAGCGCCCAGATACGGCTGCAGGGTGGTAACCGGTTGTCCTGCTCGGCGCACGGTGACGGTCAGTTCGGACTCGGCGCCCGCGCGCAGATGACCGGCCAGCTCGATGTCGAACCCGTCGACGGATGACTGTCGTGATTCGGCGGTGGGTGGGGCCGGCTGGTAGTCACCGCTGACTTCGACGGTGCTGGTGAGGGTGAGGGGTTGGCCGGTGGCGGCGGGCACGAAGTCGGCGTAGATCCGGTAGCTGCCTCCCGTCGCCCACTGCCAGGGCAGCGTCCAGCGCCCTTCGGGCGAGAGGGTGGGGTGCACGTGTCGGAAGTGGGTGCCATCCGCGCGGACGACGATCAGGTGCAGCTGCTTGTCGTGCTCGGTGGCGAAGTCGGTGACCGCGGTCCCGGCGGCATCGAGGATCTCAAAGCTCAATGGAGCCTGCACCCCGGACGCATGGGGTGCCACCACATTCCCCAGGATGAAGCCGCCTGCTGCCAGCGAAACCCCGCGAACCTGATCGGCACCCGGAGACGAGGCGGATGTTCGCGACTGTGGTGCAGCATTGTGATCGGCATGGGCGGACTCAGCCGGGGACGTCGACGCCCTGTCGGACGCGACACCAGCGGCGATGGCGTACGCCGCAGCGAAAACTATCAGCAGGGCCGCGGCGAAGACGCCGAGCTTGGTTGGAACATTCATCGCTGGATTCCTGTCATCGGTGGTGGCGACACACACGCCGCCCGGGGAGGGGCTGAAGTCGCCAGTGGGCAGACACTTCAGCCCCTCGTCGGCTACTGCGCCAGGTGGTAGCCGGCCTCTTCGACCGCGACGCGGATCGCGTCGGGCTCGATCGGGGCCGAGCTGGAGATGGTGACTTGCCCGCTGGCCACGTCGACCTCGACGTCGGTCACGCCGGCCAGTGCTCCGACTTCTTCACGCACCGACGACGCGCAGTGCCCACACGTCATTCCGGAGACGATCACTGTCGATGTGCTCATGAGATGTGCCCTTTCGGTACAGCAGTGGTGCCGACGACCTTGGGGGTCTGTCGCTGTGGCGTCTCGCCACACCACCTTTATACCCTACCCCCCTAGGGTAATCAATGGGTGGAGGTGGGTTGAGCTTCGGTGGGGGCGGAGACGCTGAGCCATCCGCGGCGGTGCAACATCAACAGGGCGGACGCCGCCGCTATGCCGGTGAGGACTAGAGCGATCCACACCAGTTCGGGCATGTCGCGGGTGGTGGCCGCGCTAAACAGCCACCCGGTCGCGGCGTTGCCGAGCAGAATCCCGATCCCGACGATGGTGTTGTAGAGCCCGTAGTGGGTGGCGACAAGCGTGCCGCGGGCCAGTCCCACCACCGTGTCCATTTCGAATGGGAACACTGCTGCGGTGGCGGCGGCGAGCAGGGCTGCGGTGAGTAGCAGTGCGGCGATGTTGAGGGCGATGTTGCGCTGATGCGTTGCGGTGCCGGCGACTAGGGGCAGGAAAGCTGCAGCCATCAGTGTCATTCCCACGCTCAGGCTGCCGGTGCTGCCCCAGCGGTTGCCGAACCATGTGGTGATGCGTAGCTGTCCGGCGATGGCCACCAGACCGGTCACCACGAACATTGCGGTGACAATGCTGGTGGCGAGGGTGGGGTTGTCTGCTATGCGGTCGGCATGTAGGGGCAGGGCGAGGTAGACCTGGAAGGACAGCACGTAAGAGCTGGCCATCGCCGCAGCGAAGAGCAGGAATCGCCGGTTACGTACGACGCTGCGCCAGTCCTGAATGATTGAGGTGTTGCTTGGGGCTGGTGTTGTTGCGGGTAGCGCTTTGATCTGCACGAGGGTCAGGACCGCGAAAACTGCTGCCGCACAGAGAGAGGTGAGCCGGAAGTCCAGGGCGGTCAGGGCTAGTCCGACCAGCGGCCCGAGCAGGATGCCGGCCTGGTAGAAGACGTTGAACACGGCGAATGCTTCGATCCGGCGCTCACCGGCGTCGGCGGCCAGGTAGGCCCGTACGGCGGGGTTGAACAGCGCCCCGGCGAATCCCGTTGCCGCCGAGGCGATCAGGATCGCGGGCAGCGAACTGGCCAGGGCCAGTAGGATGAATCCGATGACCCGCATCAGGCATCCGGCGATGATGAGCGGTTTGTACCCCCAGCGGTCAGCGAGTGTTCCCCCGATCAGGAACATGCCCTGTTGGGAGAAGTTGCGTATCCCCAGGACCAGGCCCACTGCCCATGCGGCCAGGGCCAGCGGGCCGGCGAGGTAGGCGGCGAGGTAGGGCATGAGCATGTAGAAGCCGAGGTTGATGGTGAACTGGTTGACCATCAGCACTTGGCTGGGGCGATCGAAGCTGCGGAAACTGCGGTAGAGGCGTCGCATAGATCAGCTCGTGGGCTCGGCGTGCGGCACGCAAGTGGGGTCGATGATGGTAGGGCACCGCGTCCAGCTGCTCGCGACCTGAGTGAGCGGATCGTTGATGGTGTGGGGGGCAGTGGGCGGCGCCGGGGCGCCGATCAGGTCGTGAGCTTGGCAGTACTCGTCGTTGTAGATGGTTCCGTAGTAGCGGGCGGGGCCATCGGGGAAGACCGCCGCGATGCGCGTATCGGCCGAACGAGTGCGAGCCAGCCAGCCCGAGACCAGGGCCACCGCGCCCACGCTCCAGCCGCCGGTGGCGTACTGCGTGGCGGCCAGGGTGCGGCATGCCCAGACTGCTTCGGCCGGCGCCACCCAGTGCACCTCACTGAACTGGTCGTAGGCGACGTTGCGGGGGTAGATGCTCGAGCCGAGTCCCCGCATGATCCGTGACTGTGCGGGCTGGCCGAAGATCGTCGAGCCGATGGTGTCTACGCCCACGACTTCCAGCTCAGGGTTGAACTGCCGCAGAGTATGAGCCACACCGGCTGAGTGCCCACCGGTGCCCACCGAGCACACCAGGACATCGATATGGCGCAGCTGCGCGATCAGCTCCACACCCAGTGAGCTGTAACCGGTCACGTTGTCGGGGTTGGAATACTGGTCGGGACACCACGCAGCCTCGTCGCGCTCGAGCAGGGTGCGCACGCGGTCGCGGCGGGCTTGTTGCCAACCCCCGACCGGGTGGGGCTCGCTGACGACATCGACCTGGGCGCCGTAGGCGGCGAGCATTTGCCGCAGGATCGGTTCCAGTCCGGGGTCGGTCACCAAGGTCACCGGATGACCGAACACGATGCCCGCTAAAGCCAGGCCTAATCCCAGTGTGCCGCTCGTTGATTCGATGATCTGCGCCCCCGGGGCCAGCTCTTCACGGGCGCGGGCGCGTTCGACCATGTGCAGCGCCGGCCGGTCTTTCATGCCACCGGGGTTGAAGCCTTCCAGCTTGGCCCAGAAGCCGCGCCCGTGCTCGGCGAAGGGTTCCTCGATGCGCAACACCGGGGTGCCGCCCACCAGCTGACGACTCAGCCCAGCACGGGGCGACGCGGCTTCGGCGGGGAAGGTACTGGCGAATGGATCACTGGTGGTGAGGCTGTAGGAGACAGTCACACGGGCATCCTCTGCGTTGTTGAACAGGACGCCGCCGGGCAGAAATCAGATCATCAGTGTGAGAGGGAACTGTGTCGTAACGTTCCACCCGGCGACACCGCCACCTTGCCCACCGAACCTCAAGGCTGATCGGCAGCGTGGATCAAGATCTGCTCAAGAATGCCCACGAGGTTGGATGATCGTGTAGACCACCGCCACCATAGGAGCGTGCCCCAAGATCGCAACGTCGTCGACGACCTCCATATGCCGGTGGTCCGACCACCGCACGGTCTGCACGCCCTGGTGATCGAAGATGAGCCCGACATTGCCGAAGTCGTTGCTGACTACCTGCAGCGCAGCGGATTCACGGTCACCGTTGCGCCCGACGGCCAGGAGGGAGTCGCCGCCGCACGCACGGCGAGTCCGGCAGTAGTCATCCTCGACCTGGGCTTGCCGTCACTCGATGGCGTCGAGGTCTGTCGACAGTTGCGCACCTTCACCAACGCCTACATCGTGATGGTCACGGCCCGCGCGGACGAAGTCGACACAGTCGTTGGCCTGTCGGTGGGGGCCGATGACTACCTCACGAAACCATTTCGCCCTCGTGAGCTGATGGCGCGCATCGACGCCATGCTGCGCCGACCACGGCCGACCCCAACCGGCGAGTCGCACCCGCGGACGATAGGGGAGCTCACCCTCGACCCTCAGGGTCGTGAAGTCCAGGTGGAGAGCACACCCGTGGAGCTGACTCGGACTGAGTTCGACGTTCTCGAAGCGCTCACGCGGCGGCCCGGTGTTGTGTTCAGTCGAGAGCAACTGCTCACCGAAATCTGGGGACCCGACTGGGTCGGCGATGCCCACGTCGTCGAAGTCCATGTCGCCAGTCTGCGCCGCAAACTCGGTGACAGCGCCGTAGCCGGCCGATTCATCCGCACCGTTCGCGGAGTGGGCTACCGGATGGGTGACGGCCAACCTCGAGGAGCCAGCGATGAACGATGAACGTCGACGGTTACGTATCCCCGGCAGCTTCGGCTCCCGGCTCATGCTCGCTCAAGCTATCGTCATCGCCGGCGGCGGCATCAGCGTCGCGATCGTGGCACTATTCGTGGCTCCACACACCTTCCACGACCATCTCGGCCAAGCTCGCCTCGAGCCAGGGTCAGTTCAGGCCGACCATGTCGAAGCCGCGTTCACTTCCTCGATCGTCGTCTCAATGTCTGCCGCATTGATCACCTCGACGATCCTGGCCACGGCCGTCAGCTGGTTCCTGGCTCGCCGCGTACAACAGTCAGTCGCCAGTGTCGCCCGCTCAGCCGTGGCTATTGGCGCCGGCAACTACCGCACGCGCGTACCCGATCGCCAGCTCGGCACCGAGTTCACCCAGCTCAGCCGAGCTATCAACCAACTTGCACAACGGCTGGATTCACAAGACGACATCCGTAAGCGGATGCTGTCAGACCTTGCCCACGAACTGCGCACCCCGTTGACCACCATCGGCGCGATCACCGACGCCATCGAAGACGGAATCCGGGCTCCCGACTCCCACACCTTCGACGTCGTGCGCACCGCCACCACCCGCCTGCAGCGTCTCGCCGAGGACATTGCGACCGTATCCAGCGCCGACGAGCATCAGATGCCCTTGCAGCCCTCGACGATCACTGTCAACGAACTGCTCATCGCGACCTACGAAGAAGCCGCCGACCTGTTCACCGACGCCGACGTCACGCTGGGCATCGTCACCACCGCCGCGCGCGTACACATCGATGTCGACGCCGAACGAATGAGCCAAGTACTGCTCAATCTGCTCACCAACGCGCTGCGACACAGCTCCCCGGGCCAGCGAGTCGTAGTCAAAGCCGACACCGCCCCGGCACACGCGGTGCGCATCAGCGTCGTCGACTGCGGGGACGGCATTCCCCCTCAACACCTTCCACACATCTTCGACCGCTTCTACCGCACCGACTCCTCACGCACCAGAGACGCCGGCGGCAGCGGAATCGGCCTCACCATCGCCCGCTCCATCGTCGAAGACCATGGGGGCACCTTGCTCGCCGAAAGCCTGGGAACCGGACACGGAGCCACCTTCACCATCACGTTGCCGACCACCACCCGACGTCACATCCACCGCAGCACCCCTGGAACCGAATTCTCCGTGGCCTTCAAACACCGCCCGCCTCGCGGCGCTGCCGATGCGCTCCAACGGGACCAAGCTACTAACTGAGGTAGTCCGTCGTAAGATTGACCCGCATCTAGAGATGGTGGGTGAAAATGACTGGGCTGGGTTCACTGGAACGCGCAGTGATGGACGTGCTGTGGTCAGCAGGCCGGCGATGTCGGTGCACGACCTAGTCGAGGAACTCCACGACCGCGAACCGGCCTACACCACAGTGCTCACCGTCGTCACCAACCTGCACAAAAAGGGGTTCGTCGGTCGAGAAAAAGTCAGCCGCGCCTACCGGTACTTCCCTATGCAGACCCGTGAAGAGGCCACCTCACGCACCTTGCGTCAGGTCCTCGACGCCAGCGGGGACTCCGCGGCAGTACTGATGCACTTCGCCCAGACCGTGACACCCGCCGAGCGTGAAGTGCTCAGCGAATACCTCACCCTCAAACCTCGCCACACCCGCGGCGGCGGCACCAAAGCCTAAGGCACAAAACCCTCCGACAAGGGAAACCCCGGCGCCTCCGGCGAGGCCCAGGCCCGACTACTCAACCGATCGCGCGCCCCTTGACTGCTGGGAGTAGACGCGCCACCAGCGCACCGGCCACACCCGCAGCGAAGGCCGCAGCACTCAGAGCCGACACCCAGTCGTGCACATCCACAGCGGTCAGCACCCGCAGCTCAACCGGATCACCGCGCCCGACTCCTGAGCGGGGGTCGGATGGCACGAGATCCGACGTTCGGAGCAGCATCACCAGCCAGAACGCGGCCACCGCCTCAAACATCACCACAGCAAGACCCACCGCACGGGAGATCGTACGGGCAGGACCGCGCGGGCCGAACCGACCCGTACGCCGCACCGCGACACCGTCAGTCATGCCTCACCACCTCCCCGCACACCCCCATCACACCCCACTTCTACTAACCACCTTCGTATTTTGTGGCCATCGGGCGTGGGCACAGGAGGCCGGCCGGGCCAGGCGGAAGACTATCGCGGCCACCAGACCGAAAATCGCGATCACACTGCCAGTACGGACCCACCTCGGGGGTCGATTGAGCTCTGCCCTCAACGCCAACTCGGCAATCGGATCAGCAGGCACCACACCAACCTCGATCGGCCCGCCCGTGGCCGCGAACACGATGAACACCCACATCGCCGAGGCCATCCACACGAGCGAGTCCACCATCACCGCCAACGACGCACCGTGCAGACGCGCGGAGAACAGCATGAATGCCCCAACACAGAGCAGCGCCAACACGATCGCCGCCGCGAAAAAGCCCGGGGGGGCAACCACCATCACGCCGCCGGCCGCACTCACAGCAAGCGCACACGAAACGACGAGCGCCCGCCAAGCCTCCCCACCTCGACCCGGCCGACGGGCAGCGGCGACACCACACGCTACGACCGCACCGAACAGCCCCAAGAATGCCCCTTGGGCCACAACGCTTGCAATCACCGCGCCTCCAACAGCCATCTTGAAACTATTACAAATAGTAGTTCAGATGGGCCGGAGGACGCTGAGCGGCGGGGGAGTAGCTCTACCCCATGGATGGACCGGGGCCTCCAGAGGCGAGGAACCCTGGGCCGCGCTCACACCAGTCCTAAAGGTGTCTGCCACCCGACTTCGAGAGTGACCCCGCGGTACACGCCAATCTGGCGTGCCCGCAACTGGAAGCGCAACAACCCACCGACGCGAACGGGTGGTCGAACCGGGCGGTGCCGACGATGCCCCTGCGGGTATCCCGGATGTCAAGGTGATGCTTTCGGAATCGCCCAACACGGTTATTATCGTGATATGACGATTGATAGTGCGGATGGGTGCCTCGCCGCGGCGGGTGCCGGATCGAATCTGGATGCGGCGGTGGCGTTGTTTCACAGCCTCTCCGACGGGACTCGGTTGGCGATCGTGCGCCGCCTCGCCGACGGGGAGTCGCGGGTGGCGGACCTGGTCGGCGAGCTGGGGTTGGCGCAGTCGACGGTATCGGCGCACGTGGCGTGCCTGCGGGACTGCGGCCTGGTCACCGGCCGCCCGCAGGGTAGGCAGGTGTTCTACTCGCTGACCCGCCCGGAGTTGCTGGACCTGCTCGCCGCCGCCGAAACCCTCCTCGCGGCCACCGGTAGCGCGGTCGCGTTATGCCCGAACTACGGCACGGACACCGGTGCGGGGGTGACGGTGTGAGCGACGCCTGCGGCTGCGGCCACGACGAACCCCGCCCGGAGGGCGAAGAGAAGCACGAACCCGACAAGCTGTGGCAGGTCACCGAGATCCGGGCCGCCGTCCTCGCCGGGGTGCTGCTGGTCGCCGCCCTGATCGTGGGGTGGTCTGACGGCTCGCGCCCGGTGGAGCTGGCCCTGGAAGCGGTGGCGTTGGTCGTCGCCGGCTACACCTTCGTCCCCTCCACGCTCAAGCGCCTGGCCAAGGGCAAGATCGGGGTCGGGACGCTGATGACGATCGCCGCCGTCGGCGCCGTCCTGCTCGGCGAGGTTGGCGAGGCCGCGATGCTGGCGTTCCTGTTCGCGATCAGCGAAGGGCTCGAGGAGTACGCGGTCACTCGCACCCGCCGCGGCCTGCGTGCCCTGCTGTCCCTGGTTCCGGACACCGCGACCGTCCTCCGCGACGGCCGCGAACAAACCGTTCCCCCAGCGGATTTGACGCTCGGGGAGATCATGATCGTCAAACCCGGGGAGCGGATCGCCACCGACGGCATCATCCGATCCGGGCGCACCGCGCTGGACACTTCGGCGATCACCGGCGAATCGGTGCCGGTCGAGGTCGGCGAGGGCGACAGCGTCGCCGGCGCGACCGTGAACACGAGTGGCCGCCTCGTCGTGCGCGCGACGCGGGTCGGCGCCGACACGAAGCTCTCGCAGCTCGCGAAGCTCGTCGAGGATGCGCAGTCGGGCAAGGCGCCCGTGCAGCGGCTCGCCGACCGGGTCGCGAGCGTGTTCGTGCCGATCGTCTTCG
>NZ_DLSO01000079.1:22675-22901 GCF_002500165.1 Gordonia sp. UBA7860
CGCCGGTGCGCAGGACAACTCGCTGGCCAAGATCGTGAAAATCGTCGAGGCCGAACAGTCCCGCAAGGGTGAGGCGCAGCGCCTGGCGGACAAGATCGCAAAACCGTTGGTCCCGGGTGTGATAGTCGCCGCGGTGCTAATCGCCGCGATCGGCAGTGTGTTCGGCGATCCGTTGGTGTGGATCGAACGCGCCCTGGTGGTGCTGGTGGCCGCCTCCCCGTGTGCG
>NZ_DLSO01000019.1:0-8561 GCF_002500165.1 Gordonia sp. UBA7860
GGCTTGACATAGAAGCATCGCGGAGCTCGACCGCCAACACAAGAAGTAGTCACGTTCATCGATGATCAGCGGGCAGAATTCGGGGTTGAGCCCATCCTCGCCGTCCTGCGCAGCGCAGGTGTGCGGATGGCCCCGAGTACCTACTACGACATCAAGAGCCGCCGCCCCTCGGCGCGGTCGCAACGTGACGCTGTCCTCGCCCCTGCGCTACGACAGCTGTGGGAAGACAACTACCGGGTCTACGGTGCTCGCAAGCTATGGAAAGCTGCGCGTCGCGCTGGACACGATATCGGTCGTGACCAGGTTGTTCGACTGATGCACGCACTCGGAATCGAAGGCGCGCGGCGCGGCCGGCGGGTCCGCACGACCCGCCCCGATTCCTCGATGCCGCGCCACCCGGATCTGGTCAAACGGGAGTTCACCGCGACTACACCGAATCAACTGTGGGTCACCGATCTGACCTATGTCCCGACGTGGTCGGGCGTGGCGTACGTGTGTTTTATCATCGACGCCTACTCGCGGATGATCGTGGGGTGGCGAGTGGCCTCGCATATGAGGACTGCGATGGTCCTCGATGCGATCGGGATGGCCCGATGGAATCGGGGAAACATGTTGCCGGGCTTACGGTGTCACTCTGATGCGGGCGCGCAATTCACCTCCGTGCGTTACGGGGAACGTCTCGCCGAGATCGGGGCGACACCCTCGATCGGGACCGTGGGAGACAGTTACGATAACGCTCTGGCCGAGACGGTGAACGGCTACTACAAAGCGGAATTAATTTACGGACCCGCCCGCACCGGTCCATGGAAAACGGTCGACGACGTCGAACTGGCGACCCTGGGCTGGGTGCACTGGCACAACACCGAACGCCTCCACGGCTATCTCGGCAACATCCCACCCGTCGAGTTCGAAACCATCATCTACGATCAGTCACGGGCCGACCAACACCGGGTCGGAATCCCATAACCCGAGCCTCCGGGAAACCCAGGGCGCATCAGCCTTCATGAGTGCGGTCGTGGCTGCAGAATGGGGTTCGGTGTGGAAGCCGGACCTCGCCTGCTCTCGGGCAACACTGTTCGATAACTCCCCCACTCAGATGTTGGAAACACCATCCGGTTCAGTGGCGCTTGCGACAACTGGCCCCTGCGGGCGCGGACCGCGGATCGAGAGTCGTGAGCGCGGAGCTCACCTCTGGGAGGCTAACTCTGCTCTTGGCCGTCGGCCGTCTGGTCCAAGGGTTTGCCTGCCATGTCTGGCGTGAAGCGCATCACGAGTGCACCGAGAAGTGCCGTGGCTGCGAGGTATCCGACGAACACGTAACTCAGGTCTTGCTGGGCCGTCCACTGCTGGAGGTACGGAGCGGTACCCGCGAACACGACGGCTGACAGTGCGTAGGGAATGGCTATTCCGGTAGCGCGGACGGTGGTCGGGAACAGCTCAGACAGTACCGCGGGCAGGATCGACGCCGCGATGGCAAAGAGGCTCAGCGCGATGGACATGGCGAGCCCGAATTGCCAGGCCCCCTGTCGGGCGAGGTGATCGAGCGGGAAGGCTGTGACTGCGACACCGATTCCATAAAGGTAGAAGCTGCGTCGTCGGCCTATGCGATCGGAGAGTCGACCCAGTGCGGGCAGTAGAGGTGATGCGACAGCCAGAGCGATGACGCCCGCCCACAGCGCCGACGTCGCGTCTATTCCCACGACAGAGATCGCCCAAGTGGGTCCGCTGACTGCCCATGCGTAGAACATGACTGTGACCGAGGCCATCAAGAGAAATACGCGGATGCCTGCTGCCCGGTAGGTCCATAGGTCGTGTAACAAATTCCGTGTCTGAGACGCTGTTATCTCGAGGTTCTGGACAGCCTCGAACTCCCGTGATTCCTTCATCCTGCGGCGCAAGAACAGCGTGATGACGCCCAGGCCGGCGCCGGCGAGGAAGGGCAGACGCCACCCCCAGGAGCCCATCTGAGAGTCGTCGAGCAGTGTCGTGAGCAACGCGCCGATGATGGTTGCGACCATGATGGCGATGAAGCCCGATACGTAGATCGCCGACGACCAGAGTCCGCGCCGCTCGGCGGGTGCATCTTCGGCTACGTAGGTATATGCAGCTGCGACTTCCCCGGTATGCGCAAGACCCTGCAGGAGTCGCGCCAAAAGTAGCAGGACACCGGCGAATACTCCGACGGTTTCGTAGGTGGGGGTCAGCCCTATGATCAGCATGCCCACCGAGGCGCAGGAGATCGCGGCCATGAGTGACACGCGTCGACCGAATCGGTCGGCCATCCAGCCGAAAAGGATTCCGCCGAAGGGCCTGATGGCGAAACCGACACCGAACACAACCAACGTCGAGAGCAGGGCCGAGGCGGGATCGTCGGGGTTGAACAACTCTTCGGCGAAGAACGGAGCGAACACCGCATAGCAAGTCCAGTCGAAGACTTCGAGTCCGTTGCCGAGAGATACCCCGACAAGGGTGCGTTTCTGTCGACTCCGGTCGTCCGTCTCCTCAGTGGGAGATGTATTTGTGTGTGTGTGTGCCGTGTGCGGTCATTGAATGATCCGTCGCTATCTGGACTGGGTTGTGAAGTCTGGTCGGCCCTGGGTCAGCAGGGATCGGCGGACGCGAGCAATGTGCGCCTGTGCGTTGAAGCCGGTGGCACCGACAGATATACCGTCGCGAATGTAGGCGAATAGTCGTTGCTCGACCGACCTTTCGGGAATCGGCACGTCAACGACGTCGGCTCCGGTGAGGTCTGGATCGCCAACGTGCTGGATGTGAGTGCCATGTTGGTCGGACCACACGTAGGGAACAGGATCGGCGCGGCGAAGTTGAGTGGGATGGGTGATGTTGTGAGCAACCGTCACCGCATGCTCGCGCGCACAGGTCCAGTGCTCTACCCGCGTGCGACGTCCATATCGCGGGTTGGTCCATCTGGCTACGTCACCAGCAGCGTAGACATTCTCGGTGCCAGCGACCCGTAGGTGGGAATCGCAAAGGAACCCATCATCCGATGTGAGTGCGGACTCCGCCCAGGCGGTGGCTGGTCTCGTACCAATTCCTACAAGCACGACATCGCATTCGATCGCCTGGCCGTTCGACAGGAGTAACGAAATCATCTGTGCGCGTGCGTCATAAGTTGCTGCGGTCGCGATGGTGTTGTACCGCAACTCCACGCCGCGGTCGGCGTGGAGCGCGGACATCGCGTCGGCCACGGACCGCGGCAAGACGCGCGCTGCAAGGTGCGGCTGGGCTTCGATTATGGTGACGTCAACGCCGAGTTCCCTTGCACTGGAGGCTACCTCGGCGCCGATGAACCCACCACCGACGACGCCCAGGTGGCGGCATGTCGACAGTGCCCGGCGGAGAGCGGCCGCGTCGACAGCATTACGAAGGTAATGGACTCTGGGAATGCTCTCAAGAGCAGGGAGTCGTCTTGGTGCCGAACCTGTCGCGATGACAGCGGTGTCGTACTCGAGATGCGTTCCGTCGTTGAGGTTCACCATCGAGCGTGTTGGATCGATGCCGATGACGGTGGTGTCGAGACGATACTCCAGATCTGCGGCGATCGAGCCAGTCGTTATTGTCGCCCCCGACGGTTCGGTCAGGAAGCCTTTGGACAATGGCGGTTTGTCGCAGGGCACCTCGGCCTCCGACTCGACGAGAACGATACGTCGGGCACTGTCGCGCAGACGCAGCGCTGCTGCGGCGCGGACACCGGCTACTGAAGCGCCGATGATGACGGTAGTTTCGGGTGCGCTCAACTCAGCGCTCGACACGGATAGCTTGTACCGGGCAGTCGGCGGATGCTTCGTATACATCGTCTGCGTCGGCGTCGATTGGTCGTCCGGGCACGGTGTGAGCGATGTTGGTATCGGGGTCGATGTCGAAGACCTTTGGCGCTGCGACGATGCAGTTGCCGTATCCGTTGCAGGCGGTGGTGTCGATGTGCACCCGGATCATTGATCGTCCTCCGCAGGGTTTGAGAAAGTAATGGGCAATGAGCGTAGGCCGAAATGGGTTCCAGCCTGGATGCTGGTAAACGTGGGGGTGCCTGCCAGGGTGAACGCCGGGTAACCGCACAAGACCTCGAGGAGGATCTTCATCTCCGAACGGGCCAGCGCTGAGCCGACGCACTGGTGGATGCCCCACCCGAAGGCGAGGTGGCCGCGCGCGGATCGGTCGATGTCGAATTCACCAGGGTGATCGAATCGGCGGGCGTCGCGATTGGCCGCGGCATTGAGCAGGAGGACCCACGAATGGGCCGGGATCATCGTGCCGGCGACTTCGACGTCCGTAGTTGTTCGGCGCGCGAACATCTGCGCAGGCGTCCGTAATCGGAGCATTTCCTCGACATAGACGGGCGCCAGGGACGGGTCAGCACGCAACCGTAGTTGGAGATCACGGTTGGCCGCCAGAAGGTAGAGCAGGCTGCTGACACTGTTCAGCGTCGTTTCATGCCCGGCCACGGCAAGGGTGAGCAGGACCGAATGCACCTCATCAAGAGTGAGGGCGCGACCGTCGACTTCGGCATCCAGCAACCATGTGAGGTAGTCCCCAGGACGTGTCGCGCGATGGTCGGCGATGTCCGCGTCGATCGCCTCGACCAAGGCGGCCCGACCTCGCAGTTGAGACTCAGCAGTACCGTCACGCCAGATGTTCTCGGTCAGGCCGCGAAACCTCGCCACGGTCTCAGGCGAGAAGCCGACAAGCTTCGTCAGCACTCGCAGCGGAAGCGTCAGCGCGATCTTCGAGACAGCGTCACCGCCGCCGCCACAGTAGAAATGTTCGACGAGTTCCTCGATCGTTTCAACTAGCCACGGCTGCAGTTCGCGGACAGTGTCGGGTGCGATGGCTCGAGTCAACAACGCGCGGTAAGGGCCGTGCAGGGGCGGGTCGTAGTCGATTGGAATGCTGGCCATGCCCTCGACCATCGGAATGCGGTGCCCGGCGGCCGACGAGAACGTTTTATGGTCGCGGAGAGCCTTTTTCACTTCGGAGTAGTGGCTGATCGTCCAAAATCCACCGTGCAACGGGGAGTAGACCGCGGGCTCGCGGGCGAGCAACTCGTCGTAGACGGCCCACAGGGTGTCTTCACCAAGGTCCGCGTCCAGGTGATCAAAATGTTCACGCGGACAAGTGGTATCGGGGCCTTCGCCATCCGGTGTGACATCACCGGTGGTGCAAGTTGCGCTGTCGAACTGAGCCATGTCGCCGACCTCTCTGAACCGAAATGGTGGCCTCTTCTTGTGTCTTGGGTCACGCTACGAGCCAGGCTGGGTATAAGGCAACCGCACAAAACCATGATGGATGCATAGCGAACAGCTTATGTCCCGCGCGGGGGCGTGGGTCCGAATGTTCAACATCCGAAGCCACTGAGCCACCGACCAATCGACGAAACCGGTTCGGCCGTAGAGCCGGCCCGCAGATCATCACCGCGCGTGCCGCTGATAAGCCGTAGCCGTTTGGTCAATGACGACCGACTGAACGAGTACTGCGGGTGGACGCTTGGCGTTCACCCGCGGTCATCAATCAGCTCAACCGAGCTCATCTGAGTTCTCGACGAGTCGAGGCGCCACGGGTGGTCCGTGACCGCGAGGTCCTCGGCGAGAACCGCACCGCTGCATGCCGACAATCTCGGTGTCTACGGTGCCCGCAAAGTTCATGCCGAACTGTGCAGGAAGGGTATCGGCGTGGCCCGCTGCACCGTCGAACGATTGATGAAAGCTGATGGGCTGCAGGGGATAACGAGGTCGAAGACGCGCAGTACCACGTCCAGCGAGGGAGCCGAGACTCCGCGACCGGCAGATTATGTGGAACGTCAGTTCACCGCGGTGGCGCCCAACGCGCTGTCGGTGACAGGCCGACCTGACCTACATCCGCACCCACTCGGGGTGGGTGTACGCCGCGTTCATCCTCGACGTCTTCTCGAGGATGATCGTGGGCTGGCAGGTCTCGACCACCATGCACACCGACCTCGCGCTCGACGCCTTGAATATGGGGTTGTGGGCGCGGTCGCGTGCCGGCCAGGACGTGGCCGGGCTGATTCACCACTCCGACCGCGGAGTGCAGGGTGAATTCAACTGGTCGTCGCAACACCTTGATCTTGGAGGTGTTGGCTTTGGCTACAGCAGACTGGAGCAAGAAGACCAGCGATGCGCCCACGGGGGTTCGTCGGCAGTGGCGAGCTGATCGTGCGTTGCGGCCGGCGATGCGTTCGCCGGGCCGGCCCGAGCCGTCGCGGGCGGTGCGACGTCAGTTTTGGGGGTTGATCGCGACGGGGATGAGCACGGCGGAGGCGTCGGTGGCGGTCGGCGTGTCGGTGCCGGTGGGGTCGCGGTGGTTCCGCCACGCTGGCGGAATGACGCCACTGAGTCTGGACGACCCGGCGGGTCGTTACCTGTCGTTCGCTGAACGGGAAGAGATCGCGCTGCTCCGCGCCCAACAGTGTGGTGTGAGAGAGATTGCTCGGCAGATCGGACGCAGTCCGGCAACGATTTCGCGTGAGTTGCGCCGCAACTCCGCTACCAGGAGTGGGAAACGTGAGTATCGAGCCTCGGTGGCGCAGTGGAAAGCGCAGCAAGCCGCCAAGCGCCCGAAAACAGCGAAACTCGTGGCCAACGTCGAGTTGCGGGAGTACGTGCAGGAGCGGTTGGCGGGCACTGTCCGTAGCCCCGACGGCACGATCGTCGCCGGCCCCACGCCGCCGCCGTGGAAGGGGCTCAACAAGCCGCACCGGGCCGACCGGCGGTGGTCTCTGGCATGGAGTCCGGAGCAGATCTCCCAGCGCCTGCGGGTCGATTTCCCCGATGATGAATCCATGCGCATCAGTCATGAGGCAATCTATCAATCCCTGTTCATCGAGGGCCGTGGCGCGCTCAAACGCGAGTTGGTGGCGTGCCTGCGGACCGGGCGGGCATTGCGGGAGCCCCGTGCTCGCTCACGCAACAAGCCGCAGGGTCACGTCACCTCCGATGTCGTCCTCAGCCAGCGCCCGCCTGAGGCCCACGACCGTGCTGTCCCCGGCCACTGGGAGGGTGATCTCATCATCGGTGTGGGTCGGTCGGCTATCGGCACTGTTGTCGAACGGCGCAGTCGCGCAACGATTCTAGTCCATCTCCCACGCTTGCAAGGGTGGGGTGAGCAACCGCCGGTGAAGAACGGGCCGGCACTCGGTGGCTACGGCGCCATCGCGATGAACGCGGCACTGACGGCGTCGATAGCGGCGCTGCCGCAGCAGTTGCGCAAGACGTTAACGTGGGATCGCGGTAAGGAACTGTCCGCTCATGCCCAGTTCGCGATGGATACCGGAACGCAGGTGTTCTTCGCCGATCCGCATTCACCGTGGCAGCGACCGTCCAACGAGAACACTAATGGGCTGCTGCGCCAATATTTTCCGAAGGGAACTGACCTGTCACGGTGGTCTGCAAACGACCTCGAAGCCATCGCATACACCTCAACAACCGTCCCCGAAAGGCCCTCGGCTGGAAGACCCCCGCCGAAGTCTTTGAAGGACAGTTACACTCACTACAACAACCCGGTGTTGCATGGACCGATTGAACCCGCCCAGTACCAAGCCATCCGTTACACCGAACGCCTCGCCGAAGCAGACGCAGTGACTTCCGTTGGCTCCAAGGGCGATTCGTACGACAATGCGATGGCCGAGGCGTTCAACTCGCTGTTCAAGGCCGAATGCATCCGCAACCCAATAATGCGCCCTCGAGGTGGCTGGGGCGGTGTCGGCGAGGTCGAGATCGCCGTCGCCGAGTACATCGACTGGTTCAATCACCGCCGCCTGCACGGCGAGATCGGACACGTCCCACCCGTCGAATACGAGACCACCTACTGGTCGACCCACACAGTCACCAGCTACCGTGAAAACCCGGTCCCGGCAACCGCTGGAACCAACTAACCGAGCCTCCAACAAAGCCGGGGCGATTCACTCCCTCGATCGGCCAGATGTCGATGCGGAGCACGGTGGAGTCTGCCGACGGCCGCCGATCGCGACACGACACCCGCACCATATTCCAGCCATCGACGATCGCGGCCAACACAGGTGCGACGGCGTCACTGTGCTGTTCGGTCCATCCGTAGCACGAGATGGCTGGTACCCCATAGCGGCCGAACTCGCCGCCGGCCTGCTCGATCCGATCCCACTGATCCACCTGCTCAAGGCCTGGATCACGAGGGTGGGTGGTCAACTCCACCGTGATGGACGGGGCCGAATCTGCCAGGTTCACAGCAATATAGGTGGTTTGCAGAGGGTTGGAGTCCGCGAAAAACGGATCGTCCGGATTGGCCTGATACTGATCGAGAAGCCATTGTGCCGAGCGTTGTCTGCCCAGCAGTCTGGCGTCATCGACTGTCCAGGAATCGTCGTCGGTCGCCACCACCGGCTGAAACACCAGTCCAGTAGTGGGCGGCAGAGTGAATCGAGCAGATGTCATGGTGGGCACCCTACTTCGCACAGAAGCGAGAGGTCGTTGCTTGAGACGGGGACGTTCGCTACGTTCGCGAGACAGTCGCCGGACCGAGCCGACGCTTAGCCTCGATCCACCGATTTGCTT
>NZ_DLSO01000206.1:0-413 GCF_002500165.1 Gordonia sp. UBA7860
TCACTCAGATGGCGGCTGTCTTGACCGAAGCGCGCAGCGGCATCGACCTTCGATTCGCCGGTGATGGTTGGCGGTTCTACACGCGAGCCGAGTACGCGCCGTACGTCGAGCGTCTCCTCCTCGACGGGGCGCGCTCGAAACTGACCCGAGCAGCCTTGGAGACGCTCGCCGTCATCGCGTATCGACAGCCCGTGAGCAGGGCGCGCGTCAGCGCGATCCGAGGTGTGAACGTCGACGGCGTCGTCCGCACACTCGTCGCCCGCGGACTCATCAACGAGGTCGGGTCCGATACCGCGTCGGGTGCCACGACGTATGGGACCACCGAGTTGTTCCTCGAGCGTCTGGGGCTCGCGTCGTTGAGTGAACTACCCGATCTGGCCCCGCTGCTACCGGACGTCGACCTCATCGACGAC
>NZ_DLSO01000206.1:557-960 GCF_002500165.1 Gordonia sp. UBA7860
GACGTCGACCTCATCGACGACCTCGACGAAGAGCTCCTGTCTGACCCGCGATTCGCCAAACTGAGTAGTGGGCGTTCAGACTCAAAGGGAGACGACACACCCGACGCCTCGTCGGGAACCATAATCGACGACCAGGAATGACATATGGCATCCGCTAGCCGTGACGGCACACCGGGCGACCGCAGGAAGAACAATGCGGGTCGCACCAACCGAAAGAACACCTCCAGCGACAACCCTCGCGGGCAACGCTCCGCAGGTGGGGCGGCCGGACGCGGCGCGTCGGGCAAGTCTGCCAGCGGTCGCAGCATCCCCGCAGGTGGTAAGGGACATGCGCATAAGGGCCAGCAGCCCAGCACAAAGAAGCGGCATCGAAAAGGCCGTTCGACGCCCGACGTCGAGGCAG
>NZ_DLSO01000206.1:1104-75252 GCF_002500165.1 Gordonia sp. UBA7860
CGACGCCCGACGTCGAGGCAGGGCGCATCAGGCTGAACAACGCGCGACCAGCACGTCACCAGGGCGGCTCCGACGAGAGTGGCCACGCGACCTATGTCGACGACGGCGTACGTCTTCAGAAGGTTCTCGCACAGGCCGGCGTCGCGTCGCGTCGTGGCGCGGAGGAGATGATCGCCGCCGGTCGCGTCGAGGTCGACGGCGAAGTCGTGACCGAGCAGGGGCTGCGCATCGACCCCGACACCGCGGTCATTCGCGTCGACGGTGCTCGCGTCATCATCGACGAGACCAAGCAGTACCTCGCGTTGAACAAACCCAAGGGTTGGCAGTCGACAATGGCCGACGACCAGGGCCGCCCCTGCGTCGGCGACATCGTCGCCGAACGCGTCATGGCGGGCCAGCGACTCTTCCACGTCGGCCGACTCGACGCCGAGACCGAGGGTTTGCTGCTGCTGACGAACGACGGAGAGCTCGCCCATCGGCTGATGCACCCGTCCTACGAGGTTCCCAAGACCTACCTCGCGACGGTCAAGGGCGAGGTTCCGCGTGGTCTCTCGCGCACGCTGCGCGACGGCGTCGAACTCGACGACGGGCCGGTGTCCGTCGACGGATTCACCGTGATGGACGTCAACGACGGACAGTCGCTGGTGCGAATCACTCTGCACGAGGGCCGAAATCGGATCGTGCGTCGACTCATGGAATCCGTCGTGTTCCCGGTGACCTCGTTGGTCCGCACCCACATCGGCAACGTGGCACTCGGGGAGCAGCGTCCCGGAACGCTGCGAGTACTCGGGCGTGACGAGGTCGGTGCGCTGTACAAGGCGGTGGGGATGTGAGCGAGTCCGTCATGCCATCGCGCGTGATCGCGATCGACGGACCCGCGGGGACCGGAAAGTCCACTGTCTCAAAGCTTCTCGCGCAGCGGGTCGGTGCGCACTACCTCGACACCGGGGCCATGTACCGTGCCGCGACGCTCGCCGTGCAGCGGGCAGGTGTCTCGCCTGAGGCTCCCGACGCGATAGCCGCGGTCGTTGCCGACGCACGGATCGAACTGCGCGCAGACGGATCGGGCGGATCCTGGGTGTTCCTCGACGGTGACGACGTGTCGGCGCCGATTCGCACCGACGAGGTGACCAACGCGGTCTCCGCGGTCTCCGCGGTACCCGCCGTGCGGTCGAAGATGGTTGCGCTGCAACGGCTTCACGCAGTCGACGATTTCGTCGTCGTCGAGGGCCGAGACATCGGGACCGTCGTTTTTCCCGACGCGCAGGTCAAGATCTTTCTCACCGCGACGCCCGAAGCGCGGGCGCTACGACGACATCGGCAGAACCTTGCCGCCGGTCGTGACAGCGATTTCGAGCAGGTTCTCGAGAGTGTGAACCGCCGCGATCATCTCGACTCGACGCGGACCGTATCGCCACTGCGACCAGCAGACGACGCGGTCATCGTCGACACCAGCGACCTGTCGCTCGAGCAGGTTCTCGACGAACTCGCCGGACTGGTCCAGACACGAACCGGAGGTGCCGTGTGACCGAGCACGATGACTTCATCACTACCGATGTAACCGCCCAACCGGGCGACGGTATCTGGTCGGACGAAACCGATTGGGAACTGAGCGAATTCGACCTCGGCGAGCAGGGCGGCGAACCCGAGCGCCTCCCCGTCGTGGCGATCGTCGGCCGTCCCAACGTGGGCAAGTCGACGTTGGTCAACCGCATCCTCGGCCGTCGTGAGGCCGTCGTCGAAGATATTCCCGGCGTCACCCGCGACCGTGTGTCGTATTCGGCGTCGTGGTCGGGGCACCGATTCACCGTCGTGGATACGGGCGGTTGGGAACCCGATGCCAAGGGTTTGCAGCAGGCTGTTGCGAAACAGGCCGAATCGGCGATGGAGACTGCCGACGTCATCGTGGTCGTCGTCGACGCCACGGTCGGCGCCACCGCGACAGACGAGGCCGTTGCGCGCGTGCTTCGACGGTCGAAGACGCCGGTCATTCTCGTTGCCAACAAGGTCGACAGCGAGAAGCTCGAGGCCGAGGCTGCGTCGCTCTGGTCGCTGGGACTCGGTGAACCGCATACGGTCTCCGCTGCGCACGGCAGGGGAGCAGGTGATCTTCTCGACGTGATCCTGGAGAAAATGCCCGAGACCCCGCGGGATGCGGCGCCTGCGTTCGGCGGTCCCCGTCGCGTGGCGCTCGTGGGTAAGCCCAACGTCGGGAAGAGTTCGCTGCTCAACAAGCTCGCAGGTTCTGATCGCTCGGTCGTCGACAATGTCGCGGGCACCACCGTCGACCCCGTCGACGAGCTCGTCGAACTAGACGGACGGCCCTGGCTGTTCGTCGACACCGCGGGCTTGCGCCGCAAGGTGCACACCGCCAGTGGGCATGAGTACTACGCGTCGCTGCGCACGAGGTCGGCGCTCGAGGCCGCCGAGGTCGCGATCCTGCTGATCGACGCGTCGGAGCCGATCACCGAGCAGGATCTACGCGTGCTGTCGCTGATCATCGAGACCGGACGTGCCTTGGTGATCGCGTTCAACAAGTGGGATCTGGTCGACGAGGATCGTCGCTACCAGCTCGACAAGGAGATCGACCGCGAACTCGCCCGCGTGCCGTGGGCACGGCGTGTGAACATCTCGGCGATGACCGGACGCGCGGTCCAAAAGCTGGTGCCTGCCCTCGAAGGTGCGCTGGAGTCGTGGGACAAGCGCATCTCCACCGGCCAGCTCAACAACTGGCTCAAAGACGTCATCGCGTCAAATCCGCCTCCTCTTCGCGGAGGACGGCAGCCGCGCGTGATGTTCGCGACCCAGGCATCGGTGCGACCACCGACGTTCGTGCTGTTCACGACCGGATTCCTGGAGGCGGGCTACCGCCGCTTCCTGGAGCGTCGCCTCCGCGAGGAATTCAACTTCGACGGCTCGCCGGTCCGGATCAACGTGCGCGTGCGCGACAAGCGAGACCGTCGGAAGAAATAGGGCGGACGAAGCGTCGATTTACCTCATCTGTGTGCAGCTACCTTCGGCAGCGTCGAAGGTAGCTGCACGCAGGTCGGGTAGAAGCAAAACGCTGACCGCCCCGGAAGACGGAGCGCGCCGGGAGCCGTGGCATACCGCCAGGCGTGCTTATCTTGGCGATCATCGTATTCGGAATGGTTATCGGCGCCCTCGCGCAGTTGATCATCGGCGGCAAGAACATGTGGAACATCGACTGGGGGTTGGCGATCGTCGCCGGCATCGTCGGTTCGTTCATCGGCGGACTGTTGGTCAGCCTGCTCTCGGGCGACGGCATCTCGTTTCGGCCGAGCGGGATCATCGGCTCGTTGGTCAGCGCATTCATCGTGACCGGCTTGTGGATCTGGTACAAGAAGCGTTCGACTACCTCGTAGTCAGTGGGCGGGCACGGCCGTGACCAGGCGATTAGCCTCGAACGGCCGCCGTCGGCTAATGTTGTCGAGGCCCTCGCGAGAGGGCAACGGGCTGTGGCGCAGTTTGGTAGCGCACTTGACTGGGGGTCAAGTGGTCGCAGGTTCAAATCCTGTCAGCCCGACGCTGTGAAACCCCTTCCGACAAGCGTCGGAAGGGGTTTTTTCGATTCCGGGACCAACGGTTGGCGACCAACCGGGTTGCGGTTGCCCAGAGGCGCAGATACCGCTCGGGTGGGGAACCGCAAGGCCACACCGCTAAATGCCCCACCATCGTGACGGTCGCGGGGGGTCACTGCACGCTGACCCGCCCGCCGTCGACGTGCCACCGCGTATCGATACGCACCTTCTCGAGCATCCGACGGTCGTGGGTGACCAGGAGCAGCGCGCCGTCGAACGACTCGAGTGCCGCTTCAAGCTGTTCGATCGCCGGCAGGTCGAGATGGTTGGTCGGTTCGTCGAGCACGAGTACGTTGACTCCGCGCGCCTGAAGCAGCGCCAACGCCGCGCGTGTGCGCTCGCCCGGTGACAGGTCGCCGATGGCGCGGTCGACGTGGTCGGCGCGGAGGCCAAACTTCGCCAGCAGTGTTCGCACCTGCTCGGTCGAATAGTCGCCGACGAGTTGCTCGAACCGGTCGGCCAGCTGTTGTGAACCGGTGAATTGTCCACGCGCCTGATCGATGTGGCCGATCGCCACACTTGCGCCGAGACTGGCCGTGCCCTCGTCGGGCGTCACGGACCCGGTGAGTAGGCGCAGGAGCGTCGATTTTCCGGCTCCGTTGGGTCCGGTGATGCCGATCCGCTCGCCGGCGTTGACCTGGAGCGAAACCGGCCCGAGGGTGAAGGCTCCCTGTCGCACGACGGCATTGGCGACGGTGGCGACCACCGAGCTCGATCGCGGCGCCGATCCGATGGTGAAATCCAGCACCCACTCCTTGCGAGGCTCGGCGACTTCGTCGAGTCGAGCGATCCGACTCTCCATCTGCCGCACCTTCTGCGCCTGCTTCTCGCTGGACTCGCTGGCCGCGCGGCGTCGAATCTTGTCGTTGTCGGGAGCCTTGCGCATCGCATTGCGCACACCCTGACTCGACCACTCTCGTTGAGTGCGCGCCCGCGCCACGAGGTCGGCCTTCTTCTCGGCGAACTCCTCGTACTCTTCGCGGCGATGGCGCCGCGCGACCTCGCGCTCCTCCAGAAAGCTCTCGTAGCCGCCGTTGTAGACCGTGTTGGTGTGCTGGGCGAGGTCGAGTTCGATAACGCGAGTCACGCAGCGCGCCATGAACTCTCGGTCGTGACTCACCAGCACTACGCCGCCGCGCATGCCGCTGACGACTTCTTCGAGTCGTGCGAGTCCATCGAGATCGAGGTCGTTCGTGGGTTCGTCGAGGAGCGCGATGTCGAAACGTGAACACAGCAGCGCGGCCAACCCGACGCGGGCTGCCTGGCCTCCCGACAGTCCAGTCATGAGTGCGTCTTCGGGAGGAGTGTCGCCGGTTCGAAGGCCGACGTCGGCGAGTACGGCAGGCAGTCGCTCGTCGAGATCGGCGGCACCGGTCGCCAGCCAGTGGTCGAGTGCAGCCGAATACACATCGGACGGATTCTCTGCGCCAGACGCCGGCGCCTCGTCGGCCAAAGCTGCGGCTGCTACTTCCATGGCCTCGCTGGCCGCGGCGCATCCTGTTCGTCGAGCGACGTACTGTGCGACAGTCTCTCCCGGCACGCGCTCGTGTTCCTGTGGCAGCCACCCGACGAATGCGTCGGCGGGCGCCCGGCTGACGGTGCCCTCGAGCGGAGCGAGGCTGCCCGACAGTACCGCCAGCAACGTCGATTTGCCCGCGCCGTTGGCGCCAACGACCCCGACGACGTCGCCCGGCGCGACTGTCAGATCGAGATGATCGAACAGCACACGATGGGCGTAGCCGCCGGCGATGTCCTTGGCGACGAGTGATGCGGTCATTGCTATATCGTCGCACTCACATCGTTGCGGCATGTTCGCCGAGTCCGGCCGTGGAGTGCAGAGGTATCGTTTCTTGATGCCGAGCACCCAGGTCGAAGTTCGTCGAACGTACGCCCCCGAGACCGAGGCGGCGATTCTGGACGCGGTCCACGAATCCTTGGTCGCAGCGTTCGCGATCCCTGTCGAAGACAAACACGTGAGACTTGTTGTGCACGAGCCTCATCGCTTCGCGGTACCGCCGACCCTGTCGTCTCCGGAGGCGTACACCCTTGTTGTCGTCGACTGCTTTGCCGGCCGGAGCGTCGACGCCAAACGTGCTCTCTACCGAGAGGTTTCACGACGGCTGGGAGTGCTCGGCATCCCGGCCGACCACATCACGGTCATCGTTCGTGATATCGAGACCGCAAATTGGGGTATTCGAGGCGGGCAGGCTGCCTGCGATGTGGACTTGGGTTTCGACGTCAACGTGTGAGTGAACCGCACGCCCCGTCGACTCATGTCCGTTATGGGAGAATCAACCGATGCGCAGACTCGTCTACTACGTGGCAACGACGCTTGACGGATTCATCGCAGGACCCGGCGATGGTGACCCTTCCGGCGCTGACTTCTTCCCGATCACCGACGCGGTTGTGCAGTTCATCGTCGAGAACTATCCCGAGACGCTACCGGCGCCGGCGCGCACAGCGCTCGGAATCGACGGTGCGGGAACAGTTTTCGACACAGTCGTCGAGGGGCGTGGATCGTACGAACTCAGTCTTGCCGCGGGTATGGACGACGCATACCCACATCTTCGTCACCTGGTGTTCTCGACGACTCTTCCCGGGAACAACTCCGGTGCCGTGGAGATCGTGCGCGAAAGACCCGCCGCAACCGTACGCGAACTCAAACGCGAAGAGGGACTCGACATTTGGCTCGTCGGCGGCGGAACATTGGCACATGCGTTGCTCCCCGAGATCGACCGGCTGGTGCTCAAAGTGAACCCGTCGATCATCGGCAGTGGCGTGCCCCTGTTCAACGGGCCATTCGCGCCGACCCTGTTCACCCCGGTGGACGAGACAGATCTGCCCGGCGGTGTACGGGTGCTCACCTACGACCGCCGTTGACGGCGGCCCTGGCCGTGGGGCCGGGCAGTCGGTGAGAGAGTGGGAGCATGCATGTTGATCGCGTGGTTCCCAATCTCACCGTCTCGGATCTCGGCCAGGCCGTTGCTGAGCATTCTGCGATCCTGGGCTTGCACGTCCTCATGGACCACGGGTGGATCGTCACACTGGGGGACGACGACGGGCATCAGCTCAGCATCATGACCGCCGACGCGTCCGCGCCCGTCAACCCCGACGTCTCGATCTTCGTCGACGACGTCCGAGAAGCGCTCGCCCAGGCGCATGCCGCGGGCGCGGAGATCGTGCATCCGCTGACCGACGAACCGTGGGGCGTCACACGATTCTTCTACCGGGCATCCGACGGTCGCGTGATCAACGTCGGCACCCACACGCGGTGAACGGCGTCGAGCCCACGTCCGACGACCGGCCCGAGCCGTTCACTGTTGTGTCGTTCAACGTCAACGGCATCCGAGCGGCGCGTCGTCGAGGATTCGACGCGTGGTTGGCAGAACGAAACCCCGATGTTCTGGCGCTTCAGGAATTACGTTCTCCAGCAGCGGAAGTCGGCGGTTTTCCCGGGTACTCGGCCGCTCTCGACGTCGGATCGATTGCCGGACGCAACGGCGTGGCAATTCTGACCAAGACACCACCGACCGCAGTGCGGACCTGGCTGAGCGATCCGCCAAAAGCGCGCGGCCTCAGTGAGTTCGCCACTCATGGAAGGTACATCGAGGTCGATCTCGCCGACCGGCCTGTGACCGTCGGGTGCCTCTACCTACCGAAGGGCGGACTGCCCGCACATCGACAGAGAGCAGGAGCCATCCGCGACGCACCCGACGGTGGGGCGAAGTACGAACGTAAGCAACGATTCCTGAGTGCTTTCGGCCGCGAGCTGAACCGAAATCGTCTGGCGGCGTTGCGGAAAGGCCGTGAGTTTCTGCTTGTCGGGGATCTGAACATCGCGCATACTGAATACGACGTGACCAATTGGCGCGCTGCCCGGTCGATGGATGGCTTCCTGCCTGAGGACCGCGCCTGGTTCGATTCGGTCCTGGGGTCGCGACGGCTCGTGGACGTGGTCCGGCAGGTGCACGGCGACCGACCCGGACCGCTGACCTGGTGGAGCTGGGCAGGGGAGTCGTTCTCAAAGGACGTCGGCTGGCGCGTCGACCATCAGCTCGCCACACCAGGTCTGGCTCGCAGTGCGGTGGCGGCGACAGTGGACAAGGAATCGTCGCCAGCGCGGCGCCTGTCAGATCACGCCCCGCTGGTGGTGGCCTATCGATAGGATCGACCGACCCTCCCTGCCGCTTGCGGAAAGACGTTGTGGTGCAGCAGTTCCTGTGTGTTGAAATGCCATCACAATTGCACGGAGGTTGATTTGTGAGACTCCTGTAGCAAAAGTGGCAACTACCACTGACAGCACGAGCATGACCGGGTATTGGGTGATGAGCTGATCCGCCGACCAGTAGTTGCAGAGCTGAAACGCTGACAGCAGCGCCACAGGCAATGTGGCGATTCCGAGGATCAGCGCAATACCCAGTGCCACTTCGAGCAGCGGGACGCCAACGCCGAAGGCAGCAGGGATATGTCCGACGACGTCGCGGGTGAACGCGCGGTAGAAGCCGGGTACTCGCTCGTTGCTTGCTGCACTCTGCACGACGAGAAGAATGTCGGCCCGCCCGAAACCGGCGTGATACTTGACGATCCCTTCGTGCAGCCAGAGCGCGCCAAGTGCCACGCGTGCGAGGGTGGCGGCGACAACTGTTGCCACCCTCGCACTGCGCGCGACGCGTGAATCCGTTGTCGTCACTTCATCAGCTCTGCGGCACCGAATACGGCTTTGGCCTTGTCACAATGCACCACCACATCGGTGTAGTCGGCGGTGTCGACACCTGCGGGCACCGTGAACGACTGAGAAGCCTTGTCGTAGGCGACCTTACCGAGCTCGACGCCCGCGTCGATGTCAGCTTCCGACGTCCCCTTGGCTAGGTAGAGGTGTAGATCCGGCCCTTCATCCGACTCGAACCCCGCGAGGTCCACCTTGCCTGAGGCCACTGCGACGGTACCCGACACCTTTTTGTCGTTGAGTCCCGCGAACGCTCCGTGTGCTGCAGCCGTCGAGCTCATGGGGGCCATCGACATCTCGGCCGATGCGGACATCGGGGCCGCCGAGGTCGTCGTCGCAGATGTGCTCTGATCGCTGCATCCAGCGATGGCGCCGACGACGACGAAGGCTGCGAAGGCGCTGGCGACGAAGGTCTTGATCCGCATGTGTTTCTCCTGACGTGGTGGATGTGCCGACTCGGCACGACAGGAATTACAGCAATCGCGGAGGGCGCAATCGGCGATCATTTCAGCGTCGTAAGCCCACATTTCAGCGCCGTAATGATTTCAGCACCGCAATAGCTGAAGCTGGGGGACACGCGATTTCGCGGTTACGCTCGACTGATGCAGCAAGGCGCACGAGTGATGGTCGTCGAGGACGACCCGGCGGTCCGAACCGTCGTCGCTGATCACCTTCGTGCTGCGGGGTGCGAGGTCGCGATGCACGCCGATGGAGAGAAGGCATGGGTTGCGCTCAGCGCGGAGATGCCCGATCTGCTGATTCTGGATCGGATGATCCCACTGATCGACGGCGATGAATTGTGTCGTCGGGTGCGCGCAGTGTCTGAGGTACCGATCATCATGTTGACGGCGCTCGATGGACCCGACCATCGAATAGCCGGACTCGAGCGAGGCGCCGACGATTATCTCGGCAAGCCATTCGCGTTGAGGGAGTTGCAGCTTCGAGTGAACTCGTTGTTGCGCCGCAGCGCCAACACCAGTGCGCCGTTGACATTCACCGCGGGGCTGTTCCGCGTCGATCCCGCTCATCGCAGAGTGTGGGTCGACGGAAAGGAGATCGCGTTGACAGCCCGCGAGTACGAACTCCTGCTCTATCTGGTGCGCACTCCGGATCGGGTTGTCAGCCGGGAGGAGATCCTGCGCGAAGTGTGGCAGTGGGCCTTCGGCGACGCATCGACGGTGACAGTTCACGTGCGACGGTTGCGCGAGAAGATCGAACCAGAGCCTCGCTTTCCGCGCTTTCTGCACACCGAGTGGGGCGCCGGATACCGATTCACCGCACGGGGCGAATGATGTTGGGCCCTTATGAAGTCCTGCTGATCGCGGGCACCACGTTCGCGGCGACCGCGCTGGTGACCATCCTTACGGTGCTGGTCCTCAGGCTCACGCCGCACAGCGGTATTGCCCTGCGATGCGCTGTCGTCCTCGCGGGATCGTTGGTGTCGATCGTGGTGTCCACCCTGGCGGTTGCCGCGGAGATGTACCTGTCCGGGCACGACGTCGTCGTGCTCGCGTATGTCATCGGAATCTCGGCGCTGATGAGCATGATCGCCGGCTGGGCGGTGACGGGGCGCGCCATTCGATCGCCGGTTGAGGCGCTCGTCGCCGATGCCCGCCGGGTCGGCGACGGTGACGTTGTTACCGCGTCGCTCACAGGATGGCGCGAATTCGACGAGGTGTCAGCAGAATTGGCCGAGACATCGCGACGCCTGGCAGACGCCCGCGCACAGATTGCCGAATTGGATGCCGCGCGACGGCAGTTCTTCGCCTGGATCTCGCATGATCTGCGAACACCTCTCGCCGGAATGAGGGCGATGGCTGAGGCACTCGAGGATGGCACGGCAGCCGAGCCGGGACTCTACATCGCAACGATTCGCACGAAGGTCGACACAATCAACAAAATGGTCGACGACCTGTTCCAGCTGTCCAAGCTCCAGACCGGTTCGTTGGAGCTGTGTTGCGAGCCTGTTGTCCTACGCGATCTTGTCAGCGATGCCGTGGCGGACGTTCAGGCGATCGCGACCGGTCGAGGTATACGCATTGTCGACGATGGAATTGACGGTCACGTCGTCTGGGCGGATCCCCGCGAGATCACACGCGCGATCGGCAACCTGCTGAGCAACGCCGTACGGCATGCGCCGGATGAGAGCACGATCACCGTCCGTGCAGTCGAAGGCGACGAGACGCTGGTGCTCAGCGTCGTCGATCAGGGCGAGGGAGTGTCGTCGGAAGACCTCGGGTCGATCTTCGACATCGGATGGCGCGCAGACACCGCGCGCACGTCTGACCGCGTCGACTCTGCGACGACGGGGGCCGGTCTGGGTCTCGCTATTGTGCGAGGCATCGTCGAAGCGCACGGTGGAAGCATTCGGGCGCAACGCACGGCCGCCGGCTTTCAACTGGATCTGGAACTGCCGACCGCCGCAGCCGGTTGACCTCATATCGTGCTGGCTGGGCATCATGGAGGGTATGCAGATCACCACGCAGGCACAGTTGCGGGAGATCGTCGGGCATCCGGCAGAGATCATCGCGAACAAGGCCATGCCGCAGCTGCTGGCGGCGCACGTCGAATGGCTCGCCGCGACACCGATGATCTTTCTGGCCACATCGGACGCGTCGGGACGCGTGGATGTATCACCCAAGGGCGACCCCGCGGGCAAGGTGGTGCACGTCATCGACGAACACACCATCGCGATCCCCGAGCGCCCAGGTAATCGACGCGTGGACGGTTACGAGAACATCCTCGCCAATCCGCACGTCGGCGCGATCGCGGTGATCCCGGGGCGTGGCGACACGTTGCGGGTCAACGGATCGGCACGCATCGTCGACGATGGTCGGTACTTCGACCAGCTCGCGGTCCGCGGCAAGCGACCCATCCTCGCCGTCGAGGTCGACGTCGAGGAGGTGTTTTTCCACTGCTCGAAGGCGTTCATGCGGGCCGAACTCTGGAAGCCGGAAACGTGGGACCCCACCAAGGTGCCGAGCACCGCGAAGCTCGCCAAACAGGTGATGGCGGGCCTCGACGACATTCCGGACGAGGAGTTCGGCGACGAAGCGTACCGACCGTGGCTCTACTGAGATGAGCGCTCGTACGGCGTCTTCTCGCCTGCGGTGACCTCGACATCGAGGTGATTGCCCGCGGGCGGTAGCGGGCACGTGGCGAAGTCGATGAACGCGCACGGCAGATTGGTCGCGCGATTGAAGTCGAGCACCACACGTCCGCCGTTGCGCAGCACCTCGTCGGCGGCGTCGACGGCCAGGCTTCGATTCGCCGCATACGTGGTGATTCCCGAGGTTGTATCTGTGAACAGCACGCTCAGCCCGCCCTGCTTGCCGTTGAAGGCAATGAGTCGACGCTGCTGCCCGTCGTGGTCAAAGACCAGCTCACCGGGGGAGACGTACACGTGGGCCAAACCCTCCGCGACGGCGCCGACGGTCACCGGCCGCGGCTGTTCGTACGGCTCGAACCGCGCTTCGACGACCCACGCGGGATCGGCGTCATAAGCCGGAACGCCACGAAAATTGCGCACCGTGGGTGCGTTCTCGTCGTGCACGCGGATCAGATAGCCGTCGCCGCGTCGTGCTACTTCGATGTGTACGTTTTCGATGTCCACGACCTCACCCGGCCCGGTCGGTTCGAGGTCGAAATCGCGGGTGTCGAAGGACTCGCCGTCGCCCGGTCGAAGGTGGGCGGTCGGGCCGTCGAACCACCAGGTTCCCGGCAGCCCCTCGAAACGCGACGGTTCGGTGTCGAGCCATTCGAGGCGGTTGATCGACAGCCAACCGAGCGGAGCCGCGAGATCACGCTCGCGTGCGGCGTGCCACTGCTGCCATTCCTCAGCGAAGCCATCCTCGGCAGACGTTGCCGATGTGGACACTGTTCGGGTCATTCGATGCTCCCTGGATCGTTCGCGTTACTGACGTCCACTGCAACGACGAGGAGTAGACCGTCGTGCCCACAGACGCCCGCTGGGTCCAATCCTTGACTCGGCGTCGGCCGCCCCTGCAGCCCCTCGTGCACGCGCTCACCGGGCTGGCATCGTTTGTCCGAATGAGCATCGGACAGCAGACGCTAGCCCGGCCGGATGAACCCGTCCCGATACTGGCGTAACGACTTCGACGATGCCATCCCACGACGCGTGCGCGCAGGCGAACCCGACTGGGGCCGCGGTTCGAAACTGCCGCGCTCGGTGGTCAAGAGTCTGCAGAAGTTCCAGGTCGGGGAAAGCGGTGACGGTGCGCACCTGATTGCCAAAGCGGACTCGACCGGCGACACGGATTACGCACACGCGGTGCGGCTTTTCGTCGCAGAGGAGCGCGATCACGCGCGAATGCTCGAGGAACTGCTATGTGCCGCTGGCGCTGTTCCAATCGATCAACACTGGTCGGATGCCGTGTTCGTGCGACTCCGACGCTCGATGGGGCTGCGGATGGAGATCATGATCCTCGCGATCGCCGAGGTGATCGCGCTGCGCTACTACCGTGCGCTCGCGGAGGGGGACGACGCTCTTCTCACCGAGGTTGCCGAGCGGATTCTCGCCGACGAGGTGCGCCACGTGCCGTTTCAGTGCCACCGCCTGCGCGTGGCATTTGCGCGCACTCCGACGTGGCAGCGCGCCGGTATCGCTGCGGCCTGGCGTGGGCTGGCGCTGGCGGTCTCTGCGCTTGTCGCCGTCGACCACGGTGGTGCGCTCAGGGACCTGGGTGTCGGGAAATGGCGGTTCGTCCTCGAGACCCGACGGTTGTTCGCCGACGCATCCGACGCGGCGTTCGGTCAGGCCCGCGAACTCGCGGGCGACGGCTTGCCGACGTCCAGACAACCCGCCGGGGTCCACGCGGGCTGAAGCGATCAGGCCTCGAGCGCGTCCACGAAAGCGCCCTGCCACACCGTGTCGAACGGGGTGTGCCCCGACACGCGGCCGTTGATGCCCGCCGTGGTGAATTCCTTGGCGAATGCCACAGCCTCACCGATCTCGGCGCCCTTCGCCAACTCGGCCGTGATGGCGGCGGCGAGCGTGCATCCGGCCCCGGAGACTCGCTCGGACCCGACTTTCGGCGCGGCAAGGACTGTCACGTCGGACCCGTCGAACAGCACGTCGACGGCGTCGTCCCCGGGAAGTTCGACGCCGCCCTTCGCGATGACGTACTTCGGCCCGAGATCGGCGATGCGGCGCGCGGCCTCAGCGAGATCGTCGACGCTGGTGATCTCGTCCATGCCGGACAGGGTCTGCGCCTCGAAGAGATTCGGGGTGACCACCGTCGCGAGCGGAATGACCTTCTCGCGCAACGCCGTATCGGTGTCGAGTGCGGCGCCCGGCTCTTGGCCCTTGCAGATGAGGACGGGATCGACGACGACATGCCGCCACTGTCGCGCGGCAAGAGCGTCGGCGACGACGTCGATGGTCGCGGGAGTCCCGAGCATGCCGACCTTGACCACGTCGAGGTCGTGGGTCGCTGTGGCCGCCTCGATCTGGTCGGCGATGACGTCCGGTTCGACGGGGACGAACCGGTGCGCCCACCCGTTCTTCGGATCGAACGAGACGATGCAGGTGATGGTGCCGACTCCGTAGACACCCAGCTCCTGGAAGGTCTTCAGATCGACTTGAATCCCGGCGCCGCCAGTCGCTTCCGAACCGGCGATGACATATGCAAAATCAACCACACATCAAGCCTACGACTCGATGAAGTGGGGCCTGGAGTCGCCTTTCACGAGGCGGCAGTGAAGCTCGAGCGCGAGGCCGTCGACTTGTTTGACGATCAGGCTCCGATCAGGCAATCCATACCGTCTTGATGTTGCAGAACTCGTGGATGCCGTGGGAGGTCAGTTCGCGGCCATTGCCTGATCGCTTGATCCCGCCGAATCCCAGTTCGGGATACGAGGTGGTCATGCCGTTGATGAACACCTGGCCCGAATCGATCCGGTCGATGAACTGATCCTGTTCGGCCTCGTCGGTGGTCCAGGCGTTTCCGCCGAGGCCGAAGGTGGTGTCGTTGGCGATCGCAATCGCCTCGTCGATGTCCTCGACGCGGTACAGCGCTGCTACCGGACCGAACGCTTCGGCGGAGTAGATCTCCATGTCGTCGGTGATGTCGGCGAGGATCGTCGGTTCGTAGAACCATCCGGGCCGCTCGACTCTGCTGCCACCGATGAGTACCTTCGCGCCCTTGCCGACAGCGTCGTCGACAAGTTCTTCGAGATCGGTGCGCCCCTGTTCGGTGGCGAGCGGTCCGACGTCGGTGGCGTCGTCGGTGGGATCTCCGATGACGAGGCCGCGGAATCCCTCGGTGAAATGGTCGACGAACTGGTCGTACACGTCGGCGTGGATGATGAATCGTTTTGCGGCGATACAGGATTGGCCGTTGTTCTGCACTCGTGCCGTGACGGCGGTCTTCGCGGCGGCCGCGATGTCGGCGCTGGGCATGACGATGAAGGGGTCGCTCCCTCCGAGTTCGAGCACGGTGTGCTTGACCTCGTCTCCCGCGATCGCGGCCACCGACCGACCCGCGGGTTCGCTTCCGGTCAGTGTCGCCGCGGCGACCCGTGGATCACGCAGGATCGACTCGATCATTCCCGAACCGATCAGGAGCGTCTGGAAGCAGCCCTCCGGAAAACCGGCTCGATGCAGGACGTCTTCGAGATACAGGGCTGATTGCGGAACGTTGGAGGCGTGCTTGAGAATGCCGACGTTGCCCGCCATCAGCGCGGGTGCCGCGAAGCGCACCGCCTGCCAGAGCGGGAAGTTCCACGGCATGATCGCCAGTACGACGCCGAGTGGTTGATAGCGCATATATGCGCGACTGGCGCCAACAGCTTCGGCGTCGGCCTGCTCGTCGGCGAGCATGGCGGCGCCGTGGTCGGCGTAGTAGCGAAAGCCCTTCGCGCACTTCAGTGTTTCTGCCTTGGCTGAGGCGAGGGTCTTGCCCATCTCCTCGGTCATCATGGCTGCGACGCCGTCGGCTTCGGCTTCGAGTAGGTCGGCGGTGGCGCGCAGCCAGGTCGCGCGCTGCTCGAACGAGGTGGTGCGATAGCTCGCGAAACCACTGACCGCTCGGTCGAGCGCCTCGTCGACTTGGTCTTCTGTCAGGGAATCGAACTCCCGGACGATCTCTCCGGTCGCCGGATTGGTGGTGGCAATGGCCATGTCGCTGGTCCTTCCGCGTCGGGTCCCCTCTCATGCCTACCACTCGTGATCGAAACGTTGCGTCGATGCGGAATCAGCGCGGCGCGGAGGGCGTTGTGCGACCCATGAGCGAACAACCGGAATTGAGCCCGAGCGACTGGGTACGTGATCAGACCAAGAAGATCCTCGAGCAGGGGACGACCGACGGTGTGCTGGTTGCCGATCGTCCCGTCGTGCTGTTCACCACGACGGGTGCCAAGTCGGGGAAGAAGCGCTACACACCATTGATGCGCGTCGAGGAGAACGGCAAGTACGCCATGGTCGCGTCGAAGGGTGGCGCTCCCGAACATCCGGCGTGGTACTTCAACGTCAAGGCGAATCCGCAGATCACAGTCCAGGACGGCGACAAGGTGTACGAACTCACCGCCCGCGAGGTCGAGGGCGATGAGCGTGAGCACTGGTGGGAGCTTGCGGTGGCCGCATACCCGCCCTACGCCGAATACCAGACCAAGACCGATCGTCAGATCCCGGTGTTCGTGCTCGAATGACGATATCGGCAGCTCCCGCGGGGTGATTTGCCTCCCATCTCATGGACTTGAAGTGCTGTTGAGGTTTTATCGTCGACGGTATGCAGTCGCTTTCTGACGCGGTGGATGCGCGCACTGCCTTCACCACCGCGTTTCGTCTTCACCCCGCGGGAGTTGCCATTGTCGCCGCCGAGACCTCTGGGGGTCTCGCGGGTCTGACGGTCTCGAGCCTGGCGTCGGTGTCCGTCGACCCGCTCGCCGTCTCGTTCTCTGTGACCAGTTCGCGAGGGAGCGCCGGCGCGGTGCTCGGCGCCGACACCATCGGAATCAGTTTGCTCGACGCCCGACACGTCGACGTTGCCGACGCCTTTGCCCGTCCAGGGGCACCCAGATTCACGACGAATCAGGGCTGGACCAGTTTCGAGTCGGGCGAGCCGGTCCTGCGTGATGCAACCGCTGCGCTGCGGTGTGTCGTCGTCGAAACGATTGCGGTGGGATCGTCGACCCTCGTCGTTGCCGAGGTACTCGAGACGCGGCTCGGTTCGTCGACGCAACCGCCGATGGTCTACCGCGACCGCGCTTTCCACAGGCTCACCTGATCAGTCCTCGGGCAGCCCTGCGAACGTCTGCTTGACGCCCTTGTACCAACCTATCGACTGACGAGGGTGACGCCAGCGACCCTTCATCGCGTCGCGCGCGTCCTGATGTGTCGTGTCACCGGCTTTTTCGGCATCCTTGAGATGCTGGTCCTGCGCTTTGATGATCTCGTCGGCGGTCGCGCCGTGGTGCGCCAGTTCGCAGGGGCCGCCGAGTTGCGTGCAGGTCATGGTTTTCATCGGATCTCCTCAATAAAGGGCCGTGCTTTGTGCACGGGCGGTTCTTGGTCATAGATTTCTTGGTGCTGCACAGGGATGACGAATCGGCGGCCTCGAATGTGACCGAACGAGGTCAGGCGCGGTACTCGTTCTTCTCGCGTCGGACAACACGGCCGAGAACGTCCTGATCGGCGCGGAACGTGATCCGGGCGACCATGCCGTCGACCACGTCGAAGTCGAACAGGACCATCGCGGCGCCGCGATGGAACCACGCCGACGCCGGGCGGTCGTCGACGAAGACCGCCAGCGCGCCCTTGGCGCTCCCGTTGAAGAAATCGGCGATGCTGCGTCGGCCGTCGATCTGGGCGGGGGTGCCGGTGGCTATCGCAACGTCGTCGGCTCTGACCTGGGCGTCGGGAGCCAGGAGCTCGAGAAGACGCTCGAAGTCACCGTCGCGGGCTGCAGCCATGAACGCGTCGACGACCTCCCAGTCGGCGAGGGTGTGGTCGGCCGCGGGTTGGCGTACTTTTGCCCTGGCCCTCGAGGCGAGTTTGCGTGCGGCCGTGGGCGTGATGTCGAGTGCTGACGCGATGGTCGCGAAGTCGAAACCGAAGGTGTCATGCATGACGAACGCGACGCGTTCGGCGGGTGACAGGCGGTCGAGAACCACGGTGAGCGCGATCCCCACTGAATCCGACAGCGCGATCACGTCAGCGGGATCGGGATCCTCGGAGTGTTCGTCGATCGCGGGTTCTGCGGCCTCGGGGATTCGGGCCCGCAGTCGGTCGAGACACAGCCTGCTGGTGACGGTGGTCAGCCAAGCCGGCAGATCTTCGATGTCGGTCTCGGTCGCGTTCATTCGCAGCCAGGCCTGCTGCACAACATCCTGGGCTTCGGCGTCGTCGCCCAGAATGCGGCCGGCCACGCGGATCAGGCGTGGGCGCTCCGCGTCGAATTGGTGGGCGCGATCATCCGAGTTCAGAACCATGTCACCACCTCGTCTCTGGCTGGCTTGTCCCAGCCCGTTGTGTCCAGTCCCAGTGTCTTGTTGTTGACTCACACCTTGTTGACGGTTCACAGCACGCAGATGTGACAGCACGCAGATGTGACAGCTCCGCGGCGAGGACGGGTCACGTCGTCGCGAATCCCCAGCGGATCGCGTCGACGAAGCGGTCGACATCGTCGGTGGTCGTGTCCCAGGCGGTCATCCAGCGCACCTCGCCGACGCTTCGGTCCCAGTCGTAGAAGTGCACGCGTTCGCGGATGCGGTCGGCGATGTCGACCGGCAGTCGGGCGAAGACGGTGTTGGACTCAGTCTTCTGGGTCAACGTGAGCCCGGCGAGTGAGCCGTCGTCGATGCCCTTCTCCAGCTCGGCGCGCAGCCGGGCCGCCAGGGCGTTGGCGTGCGCGGCGTTTCGGAGACCGAGGTCGTCGTCGAACAGCGCGAGCAGCTGTGCGGAGGTGAACCGCATCTTGCTCGACAGTTGGGTGGTCGATTTGCGGAGGAATCCGGCGCCGGGAGCGCGGTCGGGGTCGATCACCACGACCGCCTCGGCGGCCATGGTTCCGTTCTTCGTCCCGCCGAGGCTCACGATGTCGACACCGGCGTCGGTGAGGAACTCTCGAAACGGTTGCCGCAGAGCGGCGGCGGCGTTCCAGAGCCGCGACCCGTCGACGTGGACCGCCATTCCGAATCGGTGTGCCGTCTCACTGAGGTCGGCGATTTCTGCTGCGGTGTACAGGGTTCCGAGTTCGGTGACCTGTGTGATGCTGACCGCCAGAGGCTGTGCGAGCTGCTCATCGCCGAGCGCGTCAGCTCCTGCTTCGATCTGCGACGGAGTGAGCTTGCCGTCGCCGGTGCTCATGCCGATCACCTTGATGCCCGAAAGACGCTCGGGCGCAGCGCCTTCAGAGGTGTTGATGTGTGCGCTGGATGGCGCGATGACAGCACCCCACCGTGGAAGAAGTGCCGAGAGTGCGACGACGTTCGCGCCCGTGCCGTTGAAGAGTGGGTAGACCTCGGCACGATCGCCGAACTGACCACGGACCACGTCGCGGAGACTGCGCGTGTACTCGTCTGCGCCATACGGAGACTGGTGTCCGCCGTTGGCGGCTGCGAGCGCTGCGAGCACGTCGGGATGGATTCCCGCGTAGTTGTCGCTGGCGAAGGAGCGGTGGTTGTCGTCGTGTAGCGAAGAGATGGTCACGCTGTCCACGTTGTCACTCTCGGCGAGCCGGCTCAATCTACGGGCTGCAATACGCGGCGAGGAACTCGGCCAGCAGGCGGGCGGTGACGGGGCGTGGCAATGACTCGACGGCCGCGATGATCGCGGGCATGTCCAGGTCTGACGCGCCACCATGCCGACGCGGGTCGATCCCGGCAGCAATCAGAACCTCTTCCGCTGCCGCACTGGGCAATGCGAGCGCCTGGTCGAGAGTGACGGCGCCGCTGTCGAATGCTCCGGCCACTTCACGTAGGGCCTCGGGCGCCGGCCGGGCGGGCGCGCCGCGGACCTCTTCTGCCGCGAGCGCGAGCACCTCGACGAGTTCGTCGACGACGGAATCGGTAACCGGTGTGATCGTCAGGTGTGTGGTGGCAGGCAGGACTGTGCCGTCCGGCTGCGTGAAGGCGGGCTGAGCCTGTAGTGCGAATCCGCGGGCCGACACCGCGGAGCCCCACAGGTGGGTGTCGACGGGTTCGGATGCCTCAGGGTCGGTGCGTACGGCGAGAACCGGTCCCGACGGCGCGCCGACGACGCATAGCCCGTCGATCCCATCTATGGCTGTGACGACGTCATCGAAGGCGTGTCGGATTCGTCGCGTCAATGCGGCGTACCCGTCGGCACCCAGGGTTCGGCTGACCGCCCATGCCGAGGCGAGTCCCGCGGCGGAGCGCGAGCCGAGCAGCGTCGGATTGACGATCGGGTAGCCGGGCCAGTCGGTGATGGAGAAGAACTGGGCGCGGTGTCGGTCGCGGTCGCGGTGCAGCAGAAGCGACGAGCCTTTTGGCGCGTAGCCGTACTTGTGCAGGTCGGCGGAGAGGCTGGTGACTCCGTCTACTCGAAAATCCCAGGGAGGCAGACCATCCCACCACGCCAGTGCGAAACCGCCGAGGCAGGCGTCGACGTGGAAGGCGAGATCGCGCGACCGGGTGATCTCGGCGATCTCGGCGATCGGATCGAGCGCTCCCGTCGGGTAGTTGGGTGCCGAGGCCACAACGAGAATCGTGTCGTCCCGAATGGCATCGGCGATGTCGTTGGCGCGCACCGCAGTCGATGCCGTCGGCACGGGCACCCGAATCGCCTCGACACCGAACAACGCGGCGGCTTTGAGGAACGCTGCGTGTGCGGTCGTCGGCACGACCATCGACGACTGCCCGGGTGCGGCGCCCGCGCGATCGCGGGCAGCCTTCACGGCGAGCAGGCAGCTCTCGGTGCCACCGGAGGTGACCGACCCGACGGCGTCCGGACCGTGGAAAGTAGTGCGGCCGAACTCGATCAGATCGCGTTCCATTGCCGCCACGGAGCCGAAGACCGTCGGGTCGAGTCCGTTGACCGACTGCACCATTCGTGCTGCCGATGCCGCGACCTCGTCGAGCACCCCGAGTCCGGAATCGTAGACGTACGACAGCACATGTCCGCCGTGGGTCGGAGCATCCGCCGATCGATAGTCAGCCAGCACCTGCAGAGCCGCGTCGGCTCGATCCTTCAGGTTCGGTGGTTCCTGAGCTCGTGGAGCCACCGGGTCGGTTGCCTCGGGTTCGGGAGCGGTCATCGACATCGTCCTTTCGGGTCACTGAGTGGGGTGCCCCGTCGGGCTGGGGTGAGCTGACAGAGCGTCGACGCCGGCGTCGTCGCGGTAGCCGCGGAGGAAGAGCAGACTGAATGCGACGAGTAGCGCCGGTACCAGCGAGAAGGCGAGTGCGATAGCGGTGAGCGCCGAATCCGGTTGTCCGACTGCGGTATCGCCGCTCGAAGACACGAACCCGCCGATCGCCAGAATCAGCAGGAACACCCCCGGTCCGAGAGCGAGGCCAACCGTCTCACAGGCGGTCCACACCCCGGACATGGCACCGCCCCGGTCGTGGCCGGTGGTGCGGCGATCCGATTCGATGATGTCGGGCAGCATCGCGAGCGGGAATGCCTGCATCCCCGCATATCCGACGCCTGCGACCGCCACAGAAGCCAGCATCCACCAGCCAGGGGCCCACGCTGCCACCAGCAACGACGCCGTTGCGGCGATGAACAGCACTGACGCCAGGACCAGCCCGGCCACCTTCCCGAATCGGTGTCCGAGTCGATACCAGAGCGGCATCACGATCAGCGCGGGTCCGACCAGCGCGACGAACATGTAGGTCAGCGCCGACTTGTTGCCGAGGAGATACGTCGCTACGTATTGCGCGCCACCGAGCATGACCGCGCTCGCGAGTGCCTGAATCACGAAGAGTGCGACGAGAAGTCGGAAGTTGCGTACCTGTGTCAGCGCTGCGACACCATCGCGCAGGCGGGTTCTGGGCGGTTCGACGACTCGTGACGGCGCAGCGGATCGGGGCGCTGCGCCGAACGTCGCGATGAGCATCCCGGTGCCCAGGACCAGTGCTGCCACGACAGCCATGACCGCGTACCCCACGTGGCCGCCGCCCGCCGCGTCGCGAATCGCCGGACCGCCCGCGCCGACCAGCAGAATAGCGAGCGCCAGTACCGCGATTCGTGTGGTGATGAGGCGGGTCCGTTGGTGATAGTCGTGCGTGATCTCTGCGGGTAACGCGACGTAGGGCACCTGGAAGAAGCCGTAGGCGATAGCCGTCAACGTGAAGAACACGAACACCCAGGTGGCGGCCAGCGCAGGGGACGCGCTCGGTGGGACGAGGAACGTGAGTACGAACAACGGGACGAGTGCCAGCGCCCCGAAGACCATGAAGGAGCGTCGGCTCCCGGTGCGGGCTGCGCGTGCGTCCGAGCGGGCGCCGATGATCGGGTTGACCACGACGTCGATGATCTTCGGTGCGACCACGACTATCGAGGCAACCGTCGCCGCAACCGCAAGCGTGTCGGTGAGGTAGTACGCCAGTACCAATCCGGGCAGCGTGCCGAAACCACCCGTACCGACACTGCCCGCGGCGTACGACAGCAGCGTTCGACGTCCGAGCACGGCTGCAGGTGGCGCGGGCCGGTCAGCCACGGTATACCTCGACCCGTTCCCACATTCGGGTGTACGCCTCCGCGGCGGCGAACAGGTCGTCGACGACGCGGGGGCCGTCGACCGGCCCCGCCTGGACGCGAAGGCTCTCGATCCAGTCCGGCAGAAGTCCGTAATGTGCTGTGCCGTCGACGTTCACGTCGAAGACGCGTTTCCCGGAGACCTGCCTGCTGATCTCGGTGACACCGTCGGCTCCGCGGAACGGATATCTCACCGGGTTGCGACTCGCTGACGGTCGCGGGTGTGCCTGGGCGCCGAGACCACCCATGTCAGGGCCGAACCCGACGCCGAAGAAATAGTCGGGACTGCGCTGCTCGCGCAGCACACGCCACGCGGAGAGGTAGTCGGGTGGCAGGTCGCCGTGTCGCCCCTTCTCACCCGGTTTCCCCTCGGCAGGTGTCGCGAACAATCCGACGATGCCGCCGGCGGAGAGGATGCGGCCATAGTTGCGCGGATCGGTCCACGTGTGCGACGAGATCACTCCTGGATAGTGACGCCTGGAGATGATGTCGAGGACGGCTTCGGCCGATTTGGCGCTGAAGTGGTCGATGTCGATGGCCATGTTGCGGTCGATGAGTCCGTTGACCGCGTACACGCCCAACGTCGTCAGCCCGCGAACGTTGCACCGCTGCCCGCGCGGGTAGCCAAGGACCGGGTTGTCCTTCTCGTCGGTCTGGCACTTCTCGACCTGCCACGGATGCCCGTTGGACAACTGCTCGCCGGTGTTGACGGCGGTTCCGGTGACGCCCTGGTCGAATCGCGTTCCGCCGAGTGCGTTGTCGAATTTGTGCGTGAGGATCACCTGGCGAATACCCATCGACTTCAGTTCGTCGAGTCCTCGATCGATATCGGTGCGCGAGCACAGTGAACGACCGGAGACCTCGCGGCACCCGAACGGCTCGGAGATCTCGATGCCGAGAGTCACGGCCACCTTGCCGTCTGCGATGACTCGACGGGCGTCTGCCGCCGAGGACACGATGCGCAGGAACCCCTTTCCGGGGCCACCATTTTGGGCGTCGACGTAGTCGACGAGCTGGTGTAACAGCCGATGTTGGATGCGCACCGATTCCATCTCGTTGCACGGCTGATCGCCGCGCCAGTACTTCTCGCACAGCACGCGGTTCTGCACGTAGTAGTTCTGGATCATGCGCAGTCCTGATCGCCAGGAACGTTCGATCCAGCGGTAGTAGGTCTGCTCGTGCGTCAGTGAATCCCACCTCGGCCACTGCGAGAACGTCGGCCAGCCGTCGGTGGCGTGCGGGCCGGGCCGCGACAGCACCTGCTCGGACACCGCGGGAATGCCGTCGGGCTCGTGGTCGGGGCAGTCGCGCAACGCAACGGTCACACCCAGCGGATCAAAAGGCTTGCCGCAGTGCAGTTCTCCGCCGAGGAACTGTTCGGAAAGCAGATGCGCGTGCGAGTCGACGAAGCCGCGGAGGTTGCCCTGGGCGTCGGTGCCACGCATGACGGGACCGGTCACGTCGATCTCCGGTTCGGGAAACGGTCGACATCCCGTCGCAGGAGTGAGATGCACTTCTCGAGGTCCGCCACTTCCTGCGACGGCGGGTGTCAGTGTGAAGTCGCGACCGCCGCCTGTCACAGTCCACTGGGCGCGGGGGCTGACGGTGGCCGTGAGTGTCGGCGTGCCCGCAGTCGCGGTGAGTAGACGTCTGTCCCTACCGGAGAACAGATAGCTGCCGAGGCCGGCAGCCTTGGCGGTGAACGGCCCTGACTGCCCGCCCGCGTTCTTCCCACCTCGATCGGTGATCTGCACGCAGGTGTTAGCCAGGCCGTAGACGTCGCCCGTGACCGCACCCGCACGTGCAGGGCGAAGGACGGTGAGGGTGCCGACGGCGAGGCAGCACGCGAGGATGAATGCGGTCGGTGCGACGCGAACGCGGTTGTATAGGCGAGGCGTCGCCGTTCTGGTCATTCCCGGCACGGTAACCGAGCGCGCTTGTACGCGCCGACTTTTCGATACCGCTGAGCCAAACTCGGACGTGGTCAGGTCCTCGCACCGACGTGCGTTTCCTGCGACGACGCTCCGTGACGCGCGGCAGGGATGGACGGGGTATCACTGACAGGAGAGCAGAATCACGACGGGAGATGTGATGCCGCGCGAAGGCGAATCACTACAGAAGATGGGGTTCCTCACGATAGGTCGGTTCGACGAGTCCGACCCGAGGGCTGGTCACCTCGAGACGCTGCGCACGATAGAGGCGGCAGAAGAGCTTGGCTTCGACAGCGTGTGGTTGCGTGACCGGCACCTGCAGCACGGCATCTCGTCGCCGGTCGCGATGCTGGCGGCGGCGTCGATGCGGACGACGCGGATCGAACTCGGTACGGCGGTGATACCGCTCGGACTCGAGAATCCGTTCCGCCTCGCCGAAGACCTCGCCACAGTCGATCTTCTCTCCGGCGGTCGTATCAATCCCGGTGTGTCCGTGGGTACTCCGATGAGATACGACGATTTCAAGACCGCGCTTTATCCGGACACCTACGACCGTGAGGACTTCTCCAAGAACCGGGTGCTGCGGCTGCTGTCGCATCTGCGGGGTGAACCGGTGAGTGAGTTCGAAGGCACCGTCGGGATCGAGACCTTCTCCCGAAGCGTTCAGCCGCAGTCACCGGGCCTTGCCGGCCGCGTCTGGTACGGCGGCGGACTCGAATCGGCGAAGTGGGCCGCTCAGCACGGACTGAACTACCTGACCTCCTCGGTGGTCAGCATCGAGGGCACGACGTCGCGGGACTTCGCGACGATTCAGGCCGAACACATCGACGCCTATCGGGCGAACCATCCCGATCCGTCGTCGGCGCGGGTGTCACAAGGGCTCGTGGTCATCCCGACGGACTCCGCGACACCCGACCAGGTACGCAAATACGAGGCATACGCACGGTCTCGCTTCGAGCGGACGCGCAGCCCGCAGGGTCCGCGCGGAATGATGTTCTCGCCGGACTACGTCGGAAGTTCCGCTGAGTTGGCTGAGAAGCTGTTCTCACACAAGGGCTTTCAACGAGCGACCGAGGTGGCGTTCGCGCTGCCCTTCACCTTCGACGCCGCAGACTACGAGCAGATCATCACCGACATGGCGCAGCGTCTCGGACCAGCGCTGGGTTGGACACCCAAGACCACCGAGTCATAGGCGGTCGGGTCATAGGCAGTCGGGGGCCGTAGGTAGTTGGGGGCCATGGGCAGTCGGGTTCACGCCAGGGCGGAGTCGAGGAACGCGGTGATCTCGTCTGTCAGCGCCAAGCAGGCCATGCCGTGTTCTCGTGGTTGGCCACCGAGATCGATGCCGCCGACCACCTGGACCTGCGACGGGTAGAGACCCGGACGCAGGAGGTGCCCCGCGCCGTCGTAGCGGATATGAGTATCGGACTTCGACTGTCGGCGGCCGAGCAGCGCGTCAGCCATCTGCTCCGATGGCCACAGGTGATCGTCGGAGCCGCTCACACACAGGATCGGGCACGCGATCTTCTCCGACGCGATGACCGCATCTGCCGTCTGCGAGCGGTTTCGTGACACGGTGTCGAGGCCCGCACTGTATGCGGGTGCCAACCTCAGCAACCTCGGCTTGTTGCGCGCGACATCTCGCGAGAGATGCCATGCGTTGCTGATCAATTGGGGCATGAGGACTCCGCTCGGCAGCGGCGCGTACGAGCACGATTGGCCCCGGTAACTCCACGACGAGGTGTCGGGTATCTCGCCGCCGTCGCCGATCGCCTGCCAGGTCACCGAACTCGGACTCAACAAGACAAGGGCTCCGACGGGAAGGTCGGGTTCGCGCGCGAGGGTGGCCGCCACGCCTTCGGCTCCACGGGAGATGCCCAGCGCGGCAACCGTGGTCGAATCAACCTCTGGCCGCCGCGACAGCCACGAGATCGCGGTGGCGAAGCGCTCGAGTGGAATGCCTGCGACCGGAACTGCTTCCGGGTCGGCGTCGAGCCAGTCATAGGCAAGGGCGACGATGCCGCGCGATGCCAGTGCGCAGATCGTCGCCCGCTGGGAGTCGTATCCGCCCTCCGAACCACCGAAACAGACCACGGCGCGTCGGGCATGGCCATCGGCCGGCAGTGCGAGGAGGCCGGGTCTGCCGTCGACGTCGACCTCGCTGACGCGAACGCCGAGAGCTGTTGCGGACCGGAGCCGCGTGACGACGGAGCGATGCTGGCCTCCGCTGGCCTCGATACGAAGCTGCCACGGTTCCGCGGGAGGAATGAACAAGTCAGCGCGGTCGGGTTCGCCGGTGAATGCCATTGCCCAGAGGATGTCGTCGACGGATTGCCCGGTGCCGGCCAGGCGGCCCTGCCACCGCCAGAGTCGGCCGTAGAGATCTTGGCCGGACACCGACACCGCGATGTCGGGGATGCCGGGGGCGTCGACGCCGATGGAGAACGGTTCGTCGTGGCGGCTGGTCGACGGCGCGCGTACGACGACGCGGGGGTCCTGATCGTCGGCAGGAGCGTCGGGTTGGGCGACCGGATCACCCGGGCGCGTCGCGTCCTGTCGCTTGCTGATCGCATCGGTGTGCGACGAGAACCACGCGGGGAAGACCCCGGAGACGGTGCCCGCGACACCCAGGAGCGTGAACGGCACAACCCAGTAGCAGACAATCGACAATGTCGACGCGCCGTCGCGGATCGTCGCGTCGCCCTGTACGAGGGGCGGGATCAGCGACACCACGGTCATCACACCGAAGACCGCGATCCACATCCACGTCATCGCAGAGGTGATCACGCGGAATCCGTCGCTCCGCGCGACGTCATCAGTGACGGACGCACGCGCGTACTCGCGGACGAACGGTCGACCGATCACCATGCCGACGAGGGCGATGAGGAAGATCGCGGCGTTGCCCAGTGGTTGTAGCCAGCGCTCCAGAAACGAGTCGCTGACGGTGAATGCGAGGACGGTGAACATCGCGAAAACCAACACAGCACCGGCCTCGAGTGTGTGCCAGGGCTGTCGACGCAGCCGCTGCACCGCGACAGCGAGCACGGCCAGGCAGAGGGCGACGATCACGGCGACGCGAAACGAGGTGTTGCCGACCAGAATCCAGTAGATGATCCAGGGGGAGAAGCCGATCAGGAATCCCATGTGGCACTCGATTCTCGGATAGCGGACCCAATGGTGGTGACCCCCACCGGCCGATCTTACGGCTGGTCTCGGAGGTGCGGGACGGAATCGCGTGCGGCATCCGCGACGATGCCGTCGGCGACACGCACATCCACCGCACGGATCGTTGTCGGCGCGCTTCGGTAGGGTGCTCCGGGTGACTTCGAGTGCATCCGAGACGGTTTCCGGAATCAAGTCGGTCAACGCACGCCTGGCGGACGAACTCCAGGTCGGCGAGCATCAGGTGGCTGCGGCGGTCAGACTCCTCGACGAGGGTTCGACGGTTCCGTTCATCGCGCGCTACCGCAAGGAGGTGACCGGCTCGCTCGACGACGCGCAACTGCGGCTTCTCGACGAACGGCTGCGTTACCTGCGCGAACTCGATGAACGACGGGCCGCTGTACTCGCGTCGATCGAGGAACAGGGCAAACTCACCGACGAGTTGCGGAACGCTCTGCTGACGGCGGAGACCAAGTCGCGCGTCGAGGACATCTACCTGCCGTACAAGCCCAAGCGTCGAACCAAGGCGCAGATCGCGCGCGAGGCAGGCCTCGAACCACTCGCCGACCGATTGCTCAGCGACCCATCGCTCGATCCCGCTGCCATCGGAGCCGAATTCGTCTCCGACGCGGTGACCGACGCCGCTGCGGCACTCGAGGGTGCCCGACACATCCTCATCGAGCGGGCCAGTGAAGATGCACAACTCGTCGGCGAGGTGCGCGAGACGTTCTGGCGACAGGGGTCGTGCGTCAGCGCCCCGCGCTCGGAGGAGATTGCGAAAAGCGCTGCGGGACAGAAGTTCCGCGACTACTTCGACTTCGCGGAACCGCTCGACGAGATGCCGTCGCACCGAGTGCTCGCCGTGTTGCGCGGTGAGAAGGAGGGCGTCCTCGCCGTCGACCTCACCGGAGGCGACGACGAGGGCTATCAGGCGATGGTCGCGGCGAGCCTCGGCGTCGACCTGTCCGGGAAGGGCGCGGCGTCGACCTGGCTGGCCACCACCGTGCGCTGGGCATGGCGTACCAAACTCATGATCTCTACGGCCGTCGACGCTCGGGTCCGTCTGCGTCAGCGCGCCGAGGACGACGCCGTCGCGGTGTTCGCCAAGAACCTGAAAGACCTGCTCCTCGCAGCACCCGCGGGCAACCGCACCACTCTGGGCCTCGACCCGGGGTTCCGGACAGGCGTCAAGGTCGCCGTGGTCGACGGAACCGGAAAGGTGCTCGACACGTGCGCGATCTTTCCGCATCAGCCGCAAAAACAGTGGGACACGGCGAAGGCGACGTTGGCCGCGTTGGTGGCGCGCCATGGCGTCGAATTGATCGCAATCGGAAACGGCACGGCGTCGAGGGAGACGGATTCACTTGCCGCCGAACTCATCTCGGATATCTCGGCGTCGGGGGCACGGCCGCCGATCAAGGCGACGGTGAGCGAAGCGGGAGCATCGGTCTACTCGGCGTCGGAGTACGCGTCGGGTGAGCTACCCGACCTCGACGTCTCGATCCGTGGCGCGGTGTCGATCGCGCGCCGCCTTCAGGACCCGCTCGCAGAACTGGTGAAGATCGACCCGAAGTCGATCGGTGTCGGTCAGTATCAACACGACGTCACGCCGGGCACTCTCGCACGCAGCCTCGACGCAGTGGTCGAGGACGCGGTGAACGCCGTCGGCGTCGACCTCAACACCGCGTCGGTGCCGCTGCTGGCCCGGGTGTCGGGTGTGACACCGACACTCGCCGAGGCCATCGTCGGACATCGGGATGCCGCGGGCCGATTCCGCAGTCGAGCGGCACTGCTCGAGGTTCCTCGATTGGGGCCCAAGGCATTTGAGCAGTGTGCGGGATTCCTGCGGATCACCGATGGCGACGACCCGCTCGACGCGTCCGGCGTGCACCCTGAGGCGTATCCCGTGGTGCGTCGCATCCTCGACCGCACAGGCCTCGAACTCGCAGAACTCATCGGCGACGAGCGCTCACTGAAGTCGTTGAAGCCCGCAGAATTCGCCGACGAGAGGTTCGGCGTGCCGACGGTCACCGACATCCTCGGCGAGCTCGAGAAGCCGGGACGCGATCCGCGTCCCGCCTTCACCACCGCGACCTTCGCCGCGGGCGTCGAGAAGGTCTCCGACCTCCAGCCCGGCATGGTCCTCGAAGGTGTCGTCACCAACGTCGCCGCGTTCGGCGCGTTCGTCGATGTCGGCGTGCATCAGGACGGGCTGGTCCACGTGTCCGCCATGTCGACTCGGTTCGTCTCCGACCCCCACGAGGTGGTCAAGTCCGGCCAGGTGGTCAAGGTGAAGGTCGTCGAGGTCGACGTCGATCGACAGCGGATCGGACTGAGCCTTCGGCTCGACGATGAGGTACGTACTCCGCGCGGCGATCGTGGCGCGCGCCGCAACGACGCCCGCACGGGTCAGGATTCGCGCCAAGCCCCTCGTGGCGGGGCAGCGAACGGACGCGGCGGAAACGACGGCCGCGCCGATCGAGGCCGCGCCGGAAACGGGCAGGCTCGTGGCGGTCAACCGCGCGGGGGGAAGGGACGTGACGGCAAGGGACGGGACCGACGAGAGGCCCAGCCGATCAACGGATCGATGGCCCAGGCGCTGCGCGACGCGGGCTTCGGAAAATGACGCGGGTGTGTGGACATGACGCGAGCTCGGGGAACGACTTCGCTTACGTCGCACCGTGAGTGGTCACACATGAGCGCAGCGAGCCGATGACGTCGCCCGGCGGGCCCGCCCCGGTCATCATGGTTGCCGCGGTCGCCATCCGCGACGACGACGGCCGGTTGCTGACGGTCCGGAAAAAGGGGGCCGTCAGATTCATGCTGCCCGGCGGTAAGCCCGAACCGGGGGAGAATCGTCGACGTACGGCGCTGCGCGAGTCCCGAGAGGAACTGGCGGTCGAGCTACGCGCCGACGACCTCGTCGAACTGGGTGTGTTCCGCGCCGACGCCGCCAACGAGGTCGGTCATCTCGTCGAAGCCACGGTGTTCGAGCACCCGTACGTCCGCGTCGACGCGCCTGCCGCCGAGATCGCGGAACTTCAGTGGATCGACGTCGGGTCGGCGGATGTCCCGCTGGCGCCGCTGCTCGCCGACCACATCATCCCGCTGTTGCTGGCTCGGCGCTGACTTCACCGAGCGCGTCGGCAGCGACGACCGGCTCAGGCCACCGCGGACTGATGCTGTCACCCGACGACACCCCACGCACGCGACGCACGATCCAGGGATAGAGAAATGTGCGCGCCCACTCGACGTTGTCGCGTCGCCGTTGCTCACGTGTCTGCACTGGTGGCGGGGCCAGTGAGGGTACGTCGATAGTGTGCGGTGCGCCGATCAGGTCGAGTACCTCGCATGCCATGCGCGCGTGTCCGAGCGACGACATGTGCAGTCGGTCGGTGTCCCACATCCGGTAGTCGTCGTATCCGGCGAGCCGCCAGAAGTCGAGGATGCGGGCGCCTTGGCGCTCAGCAATCGCCCGCAGCAGCTCGTTGTAGATGGCGCTCCGACCTCGCGTGAGCCGGAAAATGGGAGCCCAGCCGGCGTCGTACGCGGTGAACACGATGACCGTTGCACCCGTCGAGCGCAGTCGGGCCAAAGCCTTCTCGTAGCGGGACATCATGGCGTCGAGGTCGATCGAGCCACGCATCAGATCATTCCCACCCGCGTAGATGGTGATCAGATCGGGTTGCAGCGATAAGGCGCGGTCGATCTGCTCGTCGAGCACCTGATCGAGCAGGCGGCCACGGATCGCAAGGTTGGCGTAGCGCAGCGCGGGGTTATCGACGGCGAGCTGTTCCGCGACACGATCGGCCCATCCGCGTAACCCGTTGGGGCGGGTGGGATCCGTATCGCCGACCCCCTCCGTGAACGAATCACCAAGTGCCACATATGTGTTCCAGCCCACAGAATCGACCTCCTGAAGTCTCGGTGCGACCAACGACGAGGCTACGACGCGACTCGTCGTGCTGTCACATCGTCGTTCTGTCGATCGAAGTGGCGATGCGGGCAGTAGCGTGGCGCGCATGCCGATTCTCAACAAGGACATGACCCTGTGCATCTCGCTCGCCGCGCGGCCGTCGAACATCGGCACGCGGTTTCACAACTATCTCTACGACGAGCTCGGTCTGAACTACATCTACAAGGCATTCACCACCACCGACATCCACGGCGCGATTGCCGGTGTTCGCGCGCTCGGCATTCGTGGGTGTTCGGTGTCGATGCCGTTCAAAGAGGCTGTGATCGACCTCGTCGACGAGGTGGAGAAGTCTGCGGCGGCGATCGACTCGGTGAACACGATCGTCAACGACGACGGCTATCTCAGGGCGTCGAACACCGACTACGAGGCGGTGGCCACGCTCATCGCCGACATCGATCCCGCGTCGTCGGTCGTGGTGCGGGGATCTGGTGGAATGGCGAAAGCCGTGGTGGCCGCGTTTCGTGGCGCAGGTTTCGACGATCTGACAGTGTGGGCTCGTAACGCTACTGCGGGCGAGGAGTTGGCGTCGAAGTACGGCTACCGAGCCATCGATAGCGCGCAAGCCCCGGGAACGCAGATCCTGGTCAACGTGACCCCGCTGGGCATGCAGGGCGCCGACGAGAACGTGCAGTCGTTCGACGACGACGCGATCGCCGCTGCTGATCTCGTATTCGACGTCGTCGCGCTGCCGGCACAGACGCCCCTGATCCGCGCGTCCTCGGCAGCGGGGACACCGGTGGTCACCGGTGCGCAGGTGATCGCACTGCAGGCGGCGGCGCAGTTCGAGAAGTACACCGGCAGGGTACTGACTGCGGATCAGGTCGCCCGAGCGTCAGAGTTCTCGCGCTCCGAAACGTGATCGTGACCGTTCCCATGTGTGGACGGTAATACCCATACGCCACAATGGCCTCTTGAATCACATCTGCCACACACGTGACAGATGTGCTGCAGCCGACCCGCAGTCGGACCGTTCATCGAGAGGACCATCGACCATGCTCCGAATACGAGCAGGTGCACGCAGACTCGTTGTCGCGGCGCTCGTGGCGACCTCCGTGGGCGCTTTTCTCGTCGCTGGTGAGGGACGCGCGACTGCGGCACCCTGCGCGAATGCGAGTAACGGCTCGCTTCCCGATCTCGGCAGCGCATCCGGGTCGCTGGGTGGGACGGGCTCTCTGGGAACCGGGTCATTGGGGTCGGGTTCCCTGGGTTCTGGCTCGTCGGGTGCGCGACCTGGCCTCGGAACCCAAGGCCCCCTGCCGATCTACATCACCCCACGCGCCCGGACGGTGTCGTGGCTGACCGGGCCACGCAGCATCAACCGCACGTTCAGTCGGTTCACGATCAGTGGGACCGACCTCGGCATCTCCTGGGACAACGGCTCCGGGCAGACTCTGATGGCGTTCGGCGACACCTTCGGCGACTGCAACGCAGCCGGTCAGGAGTGGCGACACAACACGCTCATGCGGACACGCGACACCAAGTTCGACGACGGCGTGAGCGTCCCGCCCGGCGTGCCCGGCGACGTGCAGTCAGGCAGTCCCGTCGACGCTGCCCGTCCCACCTTTGCGCGCGAACTGATCCCGGCACTCGGTGTCAGTCCCATCGAGACGACCACCATCCCCACCGCTGCCATATCGCTGCCCTGGGGAACGGGGTACCGGCAGTTCATCAACTTCATGTCGGTACGGTCATGGGGCTCCGCCGGTCACTGGGTGACCAACTATTCAGCCGTCGCGCACTCTGACGACGACGGACAGAACTGGACGGTCGATCGCGACACCATCCTGGTGAACTCGCCTGTGGCCGCAGCCCTTCCGTTCGATCTGCCGCCTGCGGAACCCAACAACGGAAAGTTTCAGCAGAACGCCTACGTACGCGGGCACGGTGCGCAGAGCGACTATGTGTACCAATTCGGTACGCCCAACGGACGATTCGGCGCGGGCTTCCTCGCACGGTTCAAGCCGACCGACATCCTTGACGTGACCAAGTACCAGTACTGGGCAGGTCGCGATCGCAAGTGGGTCGACAACATCGCCGACGTTCCCGACGACGGATCGGCGATCGTCGTGCCAGCTCCCGTCACGGAACTGTCGGTGGCGTGGAGTCCGTACCTGAACAAGTACATGATGCTCGACGGCGACAACGGGATTCGCATCCGCACAGCGGATCGACCAGAAGGTCCGTGGAGCGCGCCGACCTACCTCGTGGAGAAGGGTGCCGTCGTCCTGTACGGACCCATGATCCAACCGCACTCGCCCGCAGTCGTCGGGTCATCGCCCGAACTGTTCTTCAACGCCTCGCGCTGGAGCGACTACAACGTGATGCTGCTGCGCGCCGACCTCAGCAAGGTGCCGCACTGAGCGCTGCGGGCCTCAGTCGAAGAGCCTGCGGAAGACGTTCGTTTCGGCCAGGTCCATCAGTTCGTCGCCGCGTCCGGAGAGAACGGTCCGAATCGCATACAGCGTGAATCCCTTCGCCTGCGCTGCCGATACCGTTGGCGGGATCGACAACTCCTGTCGCGCAGTGACGACATCGAGCAGCGCAGGCCCGTCGTGAGCGAGGAACTCGCGTACCGCGGAATCGAGGTCGCCGGGATTCTCGACGCGGTCGCCCTTGATCCCGATCGCACGCGCCAGTGCGGCGAAGTCGGGGTTCTCCAGGTCGGTACCGAAGTTCACGAACCCCGCGGCCTTCATCTCCAACTCGACGAAGTTCAGCGACGAATTGTTGAAGACGACGATCTTCACCGGCAGGGCGTTCTGCGTGAGCGTCAGCAACTCGCCGAGCAACATGGCGAGCCCGCCGTCGCCCGCCATGGCGATGACTTGCCTACCCGGGTAGCTCGCCTGTGCACCGACTCCCTGAGACACCGCGTTCGCCATCGACCCGTGCGTGAACGAGCCGATCAGTCGCCGTTTCCCGTTCATCTCGAGGTATCGCGCCGCCCAGACGACCGGCGAGCCGACGTCCGGGATGAACACTGCGTCGTCGGTGGCGTGGTCGGAGAGCAGTCTGGCCAGATACTGCGGATGGATCGGCGTCTTGCCATCGTTCACGGCGAGGTCGTTCAGCGACGCGCGCGCCTTGATGTAGTGCTCACGCGACGAACGTAGATGTTCTGAGCTGCGGTTCCGGTCGATGAGGGGGAGCAGGGCAGGGATCGTATCGGCGACGGACCCGACGAGCCCGACGTCGACCGGTGTGCGTCGACCGATCTGCTCGCCGCGGATGTCGAGTTGGATGATCGTCGCCTTGGAGGGGAAGAACTGTTGATACGGAAAGTCGGTGCCCAGCATCAACAACGTGTCGCACTTCTCGATGGCGCGATACCCCGAGCTGAAGCCGAGCAGTCCGGTCATCCCCACGTCGTACGGGTTGTCGTACTCCAGAAACTCCTTGCCGCGCAGTGCGTGGACAACAGGTGCCTGGAGAGCTCCTGCCAATTCGACGACGGCGTCGTGGGCGCCCGCAGTGCCTGCGCCTCCCAGGATGGTGACCTTCTCGGCAGCATTCAGCGCGGCCGCGACGTCGTGTAATTGGGCGTCGGTGGGGCGGACGATCCTGTCGATGGCGCGGATCGCCGCGCCACCCCGACGCTGATGCTCCTTCTCGAGGAAGTTCTCACCGGGGATCACGAGCACGGCAACACCGCGTCGTTCGACGGCGGTGCGGATCGCGATGTCGAGCAGGCGGGGCAATTGTGCTGGGGTGCTGACCATTTCACAAAAGTCGCTGCACTCGACGAACAACTGCTCGGGGTGCGTCTCCTGGAAGTACCCGCTGCCGATCTCCGCGGCCGGTATATGAGCAGCGATCGCGAGCACCGGAACGCGACTGCGCTGCGCGTCGAACAAACCGTTGATCAGGTGCAGATTTCCCGGCCCGCAGCTTCCGACGCACACCGCGAGTTCGCCGGTGAGTGCCGCCTCCGCGGAGGCGGCGAATGCGGCACCTTCCTCGTGGCGTGCGTGGACCCACTCGATCCGCTGATCCTTGCGTAACGCATCGGTGAATCCGTTCAACGAGTCGCCGGGGATGCCGTAGACCCTCTGCACTCCGGATCGATCGAGCGTTTCGATGATGTTGTCGGCCACGGTTCGTGCCATGGTGCACACTCCTTGTTCGGCACACGCGTCCAACCTCACGCGCGTGGTACGGCGGCGATGCGGGCGACGCCCGCCGCACGGAACAAATCTGCAGTGTGCTCTACAGGCCGTGCGACGGCGTCGGTGGAACTACTACCTACTGTGCGGTGTCGATCAGCGAGAATCGCAGGCCAGCGATGGCCGTGTCGTTCCACAGCGGCGAGTCGATTTCGTCGGCTCGGACGGCGATCACTTCTCCGCCGCGGTCGAGCACGGTGACCACGATCGACGACATGACGTCGTATCCGTTGTCGTCATAGGTCAATTCGCCTGTCTCCGAGTCGATGTCGCCGGGGATGTCGCGAGTGAAGTCGTAGACGAGTGTCGCCACGGCGCCGGCGGAGGCAGCCTTGCTGATCTCGGCGAGGTCGGTGGCGACCAAGCCGCGATTCACTCCGTCGGACAGACGCGCGACGACAGCATTGTTCTGCGCGGCGTTCAGCGCAGGCAGCTCGGCCCGGATCGCGGTGTCGATCTCGTCGGCGCGCAGCTCGTCGGGTGCGCCGGGCACCGTCACCACCGTGCGGTCGGTGTACGCGGCCTGGAACATGTCGAGTAGCGGGTCGGTGGCGAAGAGGAACAGTGGGCGCTCTGCGTTGCGGTCGACCAATGCAAGTTCGGCGCGCACCGCTTCGGCAACACGATTGGCGTACTGCTCGAGCAGAACCTTCTTGCCCTCGTCTCCGACGAGTCTGCGGACGTGACCGCGGTCGCGGATGGTCGCCCTGTTGGTGGCGTCGGCCACATCCGTGCCGTGATCGCCCTGGAGCTCCAGCTCGGTCGCCACTGTCGTCGGCGTCGCCTGCCAGAGATTCCAGCCGTTCGCCGACAGTGTCAACGCGAACGCACTCTGGGGTGTGGTCACCGCACGAACGATCTGCCCCAGGTCGAAGTGCCCGCCGGTCTGCATCTGGTTCTCGAGCCGATTGGGCAGGACGAACAGCTGCAGTTGGTCAGGTGAGAGGAAGATGGCCACTGAACTCGACAGGCGCGTCCACGCCTCGTCCGTGCGAACCTTCTCCCACTGATCGCGCAGCGCGGTCTCGGTCGCGTGCCGGATGCCCTCCTCGCGGAGCTCGCGGATCGCGCGATCGAACGCGCTCTTCGCCTTGAGGTAGCTGCCTTCGCGTGCATCCGGTGCAGGTGAGGTCTCGGCGTAGATCGTGATCGCGTTCTCTCGTCGCGTCCCGAGCTCACGAAGGTCCTCCAGCGTGGGCAGGTCATAACGGGCCATTGTCATCCTCTCGTCGCCCCCAGCGTCCCCTCTGGTGACCATCCTATGCACGTTGTCGGCGGAAACCGCCGGATCGCCAGAGTCGACCACGCTCAGCGGATGGTGTGCGGCCCCATCGAGTCGGCGCCCAGATCTGCTACGCGTGAACGCAATTCACGGTCAGAGGTGACGACGGTGACAGCTTTACCGATATTGTCGGACACCACCTCGACGATCGTGTCGTCACCCGATCCGGGCGCCTCGATGACACGGATGCCCTCCCGCGGGGACACGCCGCGGGCCGCGCCCTCGACGACAACGGAGACATCAAGGGGGCCGGGTAGGTCGGTTAGCCCCGTAGCGGGCAGCTCCACGATGCTGTCGAGGAGCCGCTCGGTGGCGGCCCGTCGATCACGCCACCATCCGTCGGGAACCGAACCGACGACGTTGGCGGCATCGATCACCAGCAGCGGTATGTCGTCTGCACTCACGTGTCTATCGAATGGGCTCATAGTCGCGCGTGTCAACCGCGGGTACCGTGTGACGGATGCGTTTCACCCGAGCTGAGTTGGCTGCGTGCAGCGACCGCCTGGTTTCCGACCTGCTGGGGCCGAATTGCAGGTTGCTGTTCGTCGGCATCAATCCGGGTTTGTGGAGTGCGGCGACCGGCGCCCACTTCGCCCGCCCGGGAAACCGATTCTGGCCGGCGCTTTATCGAGCAGGTATCACCGACCATCTCGTCGACGCGTCGTCGGGAATGAGTGACGCCGACCAGGACTACCTGATCGGCCGCGGGGTGGGCATCACCAATGTGGTCGCCAGGGCGACGGCGACGGCCGCGGAACTGAGCGTCGCCGAACTCGCGGCAGGCGGTGTGCAACTGCGCGACCGCGTGGAGAGGATCGGTCCCGTCGTCGTGGCGGTCGCCGGAATCACCGCCTACCGCAGTGCATTCGGCGAGCGGCGTGCAACTCCGGGTGAGCAACCCGACCGATGGGGCGACGCAAGGGTGTGGGTCGTGCCCAACCCGAGCGGGCTCAACGCGCACGAGACTGTCGACACACTCGCCGCCGCCTACCGTGAAGTGGCCGGTGCGGCAGGGATCGTCGACGACTGACGGGATGTCCGGTTCGCACGGGGGCGCCGGTCGGGCAGCGACGCCTGACCTCTCGAATGTCGGGACCCGTCAGATGTCGGTCGATGACAGTTCGCGTCGACGCACAGACAGCAACTCGACCTCAGGGCGCGCCGCGGCAAACCGCTCCACCGAGTCGAGGACCTCGACGAGATGCGCACGGTCGGGTGCCACGAGACTCACTCCCACCGTCGTGCGACGGTGCACGTCGAGGTGGTCGACCTCGGCCACGGAGACGCCGAATCGCCGACGGCATTCGGCAACGATTGGCCGGACAAGCGACCGTTTGGATTTCAGGGAGTGCACATCACCGAGCAGGAACTCGAATTCAGCGATACCGATCCACATCGCGGGTCATGCTACCGCCGCCGCAGGCGGAGAGAAAGATCAGTCGTCGTGGGTCAGGAGTTCTGCGACGTGGTCGGGAACGTATTTCGACAATGACCGCGGCGGGCGGTGATAGTTTCCGCTCTCGACCGGCTTCTTCGGCAATGACACCTGGGGCCGCGGCACCTCGTGGTAGTCGATCGTGGAGAGCAGGTGCGACATCATGTTGAGTCGAGCATGCTTCTTGATGTCGGACTCGACTACATACCAGGGACTCAGCGCGGTGTCGGTGTGCACCATCATTTCGTCCTTGGCGCGGGAGTACTCCTCCCACCGATAGACCGACTCGAGGTCCATGGGACTCAACTTCCATTGCCGCACAGGGTCGTTCATCCGCGCACGGAATCGTCGGAGCTGTTCGTCGTCGGACACAGAGAACCAGTACTTGCGCAGCAGGATGCCGTCGTCGATCAGCATCTGTTCGAAGATCGGAGTCTGTCGGAGGAAGCGGGTGTGTTCTTCGGGAGTGCAGAAGCCCATCACCTTTTCGACTCCTGCACGGTTGTACCAGGACCTGTCGAACAGAACGATCTCGCCGGGAGCGGGCAGCTGAGCCACGTAGCGCTGGTAATACCACTGGCCGCGTTCACGATCGGTGGGGGCGGGCAGAGCGGCCACGCGCGCGATCCGAGGGCTGAGGTACTCGGTGATGCGCTTGATGGTGCCGCCTTTACCTGCGGCGTCGCGGCCCTCGAAGACGACGACCACGCGAGCACCCGTCTCGCGTACCCACTCCTGCAGCTTGACCATTTCGGTCTGCAGCCGGAAGAGCTCGGCCTCATACACCTTGTTGGAGATCTTCTTCTGCTTAAGCTCGACCGACTGCGACTTTTTCGACGTCGACTTCTTTGACATGTCGGAAGTTTAAGCTGCCGTGAACGATTGGGTGGTCAAGAGTGACCAACAGGAGACCTAGTGGTACCCGGCGTTGTACTCAGCGGCCCCCGCCTCAGCGCCGTGCGGCGACCGCGTCGAGTTCTGACTGCAATTCGGCCACCGACGCGTCGATGCGGGCTCGCGAGAACTCATTGATCTCGAGTCCGTCGACGATCTGCCACGCGCCGTCGACCGATCGGACGGGGAACGAGCACATCAGGCCTTCGGGAACTCCATACGCACCCGGCGAACTGACCGCGGCCGACGTCCAGTCGTCGGCGGGAGTACCCAGGACCCAATCGCGTACGTGATCGATTGCCGCATTGGCGGCCGACGCCGCGGACGACGCGCCCCGAGCCTCGATGATGGCGGTGCCTCGCGCGGCGACCGTCGGGATGAAGTCGTCGACGAGCCAGTCGGTGTCCGCGGCGACGTCGGCTCCACTGCGATCTCCGACGCGCGCGTGGAAGATGTCGGGGTATTGCGTCGCCGAGTGATTACCCCAGATGCTCACCCTACTGATGTCGCGCACGGGTGCTCCGGTGTGTGCCGCGAGTTGCGCGATGGCCCTGTTGTGGTCGAGACGTGTCAGTGCAGTGAATCGTTCGGCGGGAACGTCGGGGCCGCTCGCCGCCGCGACCGCCGCATTGGTGTTCGCCGGATTGCCGACAACGATGACGCGGATGTCGTCGGCCGCGACGTCGTTGATGACAGCACCCTGCTCGGCGAAGATGGCCGAGTTCGCCGACAGTAGATCCGCACGTTCCATACCTTTGGAGCGCGGCTTCGCGCCGACGAGGAGCCCGAAGTCGGTGCCGTCGAAGGCCGCACGCGCGTCGTCGAAGATGTCGACGGAGGTCAGCAGCGGAAATGCTCCGTCCTGCAACTCCATGGCCGTGCCGTGTGCCGCGGAGACCGCCTGGGGGAGTTCGAGGAGCCGGAGCTTGATCGGGCGGTCGGGCCCGAGCATGTCGCCTGCTGCGATCCGGAACACGGCTGCGTACCCGATGCTGCCGGCGGCACCGGTCACGGTGACGACCACGGGGGTGGTGTCTGTCATCTTCGATTTCCTGTCTCGTTGTAGGTGACGTGTCGATGTGTACTCGAGGCGTCGCCGGTCAGGTCTGTGGGGAGGGTCAGATCTGCGCGAATACGTCAGGTCTGTGGATAACCCTCGTTCAGAACGACTTTCGTGTCGCCGTGGGTGAGGGTCAACGTATTACCCTGCAGATCCCAGGTGACCGAATCGGAGAGGAAGTCGGTCAGCCACTTGTCTGCGCCGTCACGCGGCGGGGGACACGCCATCATCGTGGTGGCAAGCTTGTCGGTTCGGAACGTGTTGTCGACGAAGGTCAGCGCACCATTGTGGCGATTGCAGCCGGCCGTTGCCGAAATTCGCCCGGTTTCGGGGAACGAGACCTGCATCGGCCCGTCGCCGGGAATCGGTGCACCGGTCACCGACGTCGACGAGTAGTTCTTGCCCACCAGCACGCCAGGGTCGACCTCTCGTGATGCCGAGTCCGTGCTCCCACCACAGGCGGCGAGGATGAGGACACATGCAGCGCCCAACGACGCGACGGGCAGTCCCACCGGTGAACGAGACGGTGCTGGTCGGTACTGACACGTCGAACCCCGGCGTCGGATGCTCACGTGATTCACGGTAGTCGAAAGCGTCTGTTGGATGCGTCGTAATTCGCGGCCGCGTGGCCGCGTACCGTGGTTGTCGATCCGGGCCGTGACGTCGGAGTTCGGATGAAACGACGAGGTAGGAGAATCGTTCGGTGGGAAAGCTGACGAACAGCATGTGGCGGTTGCTGGGAGCCCAGTCCTCACGTAACCAGTCCAAGTCGGTCGGGTTGATCAAAGAGGCTGACAACTACACCGACTGGGCCGCGGGCTTGGACACCGAGCACTTCCGTGAAGAGGCCGAGAAACTCGAGATCAGTGCCCACGAGAAGGACCGAGCCAAGTTTCTCGCGTTGGCTCGGGAGGCTGCCGATCGCACACTGGGCCTGAGGCCGTTCGACGTCCAGCTCCAGGGCGCGCTACGTCTGCTCGAGGGCGACGTCATCGAGATGGGTACGGGTGAGGGCAAGACCCTCGCCGGCGCGATCGCTGCCGTCGGCTATGTCCTCGACGGCCATCAGGTGCACGTCATCTCGGTCAACGACTACCTGGCCACTCGTGACGCGGAGTGGATGAAACCGCTGTTCGATTCGTTCGGAATCGTCGCAGGCGCGGTGTCGGAGAACTCGACTCGCGAAGAACGCAAGCGGGCCTACGCGGGCGACATCACCTACGGATCGGTCAACGAGATCGGGTTCGACGTGCTGCGCGACCAGCTCGCACAGTCAGAGGATGATCTGGTCTCGCCGACGCCCGACGTCGCAATCATCGACGAGGCCGACTCCGTGCTGGTCGACGAGGCGCTCATTCCGCTGGTGCTCGCAGGCTCGACCGAGGCCGAGGTTCCCGATCAGGCGATCCACGAGGTCGTCGGGCGGTTGAAGAACAAGCACTACGACATCGACGCCGAAGGCCGGAACGTGACTCTCACCGACGAGGGTGCTGCCTTCGTCGAAGAGGAACTCGGCAGCATCAACCTCTACGACGAAGAACACGTCGGCACCACGCTCGTCCACGTGAACATCGCGATGCACGCGCACTACCTGCTCGAGCGCGACGTCCACTACATCGTTCGCGACGGCGGTGTCCATCTCATCAACGCCTCGCGTGGTCGCGTCGCGCAGTTGCAGCGGTGGCCCGACGGCGTGCAGGCCGCGGTCGAGATCAAAGAAGGACTCGCACAGACGGATTCGGGCGAGGTCATCGACACGCTCACCGTGCAGGCGCTCATCGGCCGCTACCCGCGAGTGTGCGGCATGACCGGTACAGCGCTCGCCGCAGGCGAGCAGTTGCGCCAGTTCTACGAATTGCGCGTCTCGCAGATCCCGCCGAACACCGCCAACATCCGTACCGACCTTCCCGATCGTGTGTACGACACGAAGGCCAACAAGGTCGAAGCGGTGGTCAACTACGTCAAGGAGATCCACGAGACCGGGCAACCGGTGCTGATCGGAACCCACGACGTCGCCGAATCGGAGGAGCTGGCCTACTTCCTCGAGAAAGCAGGTGTCCCGAGCGTCGTCCTCAACGCGAAGAACGACGTCGAGGAGGCGAAGATCATCGCGGAGGCGGGTGTGAAGGGCGCGGTCACCGTGTCGACCCAGATGGCAGGCCGAGGCACCGACATCAGGCTCGGCGGTTCCGACGACGATCCGGCGGCACGTGAGGAGGTCGTCGAACTCGGCGGCCTGTGTGTGGTGGGAACCGGCCGTCACGACACCGAACGGCTCGACAATCAGCTCCGCGGCCGTGCAGGCCGTCAGGGAGACCCGGGTTCTGCGGTGTTCTTCAGCAGTCTCGAGGATCCGGTCGTCACCAAGAACCTGGCGTTCAAGCGGGACCCGGTCTCGTCGGAACCCGACGGATCGATGGGACAGAAGGGTATCGACCTGATCGAGCAGGCTCAGCGTGTCGCCGAGGGCGTGATGCTCGAACTCCACGCCAACACCTGGCGCTACAACAAGCTGGTCAATCAGCAGCGTGAGATCGTCGTCGCACGTCGGATGAAGCTGCTCACGACGGACACCGCCCTCGAGGAGCTCGCCGAACTCGAGCCGGAGCGCTACGCCGAACTGACCGGGACCGCGAGCCCGTCGGCAGACCGCGAAGACACGGCAGACAAGGCAGACAAGCCCGACAAGGCGGCGGCGAAAGAGTCGGCGGCTGACAAGGACCCGGACGACGCGGTGGCCGACACGACCGACGAGGCTGAATCCACCCCCGCGACACCCGTCGAGCCGGTCGACCGCGATGTTCTCGTCCAGGCGGCCCGCGAGATCATGCTCTACCACCTCGACCGCGCCTGGGCCGATCACCTCGCCTTCGTCTCGGATGTGCGCGCAAGCATCCACCTGCGGGCGATCGGCAAGGAGAGCCCGCTCGACGAGTTCCATCGGCTGATCCTCGCCGAGTTCGGCGAACTGCCGAACGAGGCCGTCGAGAATGCGCGTACAACGTTCCGTGACGTTGCGATCACCGCTGACGGCGTCGACCTCGGTTCCGCCGACCTCCACCGATCGACGACGACGTGGACCTACATGGTCCACGACAACCTGTTCGCGTCGGGCGGGGCCAAGACCCTGCAGGGCGTCATCGGCATCTTCCGCTGACGTGGACGACCACCCCGAGTCCGTGAGCTCGATGTCGCGGATCGTCACGGTTCCGAACGTGCTGAGCGTGCTGCGTCTGGCGCTCATCCCGGTGTTCCTGTGGCTGTTGCTCGACGTCAAGGCCGATGCCTGGGCGTTCTGGGTACTCATGTTGTCGGGCTTCACCGACTGGGCCGACGGCAAGCTGGCTCGCCTGCTCAATCAGTCGTCGCGTCTCGGTGAACTGCTCGATCCGCTGGCCGACCGGCTCTACATCGTGATCATTCCGGTCGCCTTTGCGATCAGGGGGATCATCCCGTGGTGGATCATCGGCATCATCGTGGCGCGTGACGTGCTGCTGTTCGCGTCCGGTCCGCTGCTGCGCAGTCGGGGACTGCTGGCTTTACCGGTGCTCTACATCGGCAAGGCAGCGACATTCGCGTTGATGAGTGCGTTCCCGTGGTTGCTTGCGGGACAATTGGATTCGGTGATCGGCACGATCTGTTATCCGATCGGTTGGGCGTTCCTGATCTGGGGCGTAGCGCTGTACGTGTGGTCATTCCTGCTGTACTGGGCGCAGACGATTGCAGTGGTAACGAAGATGCCGCGTGCTGGCGTGCCGACCGGCAGGGACATGGCCTAAAGTCTCGGTGGACTAGAAAGGGGTCGACGTGACCGATACCAATGTGCCGGCTGAACTGAGCTACACCCCCGAACACGAGTGGGTGCGCAAGGTCGATCCGACCACGGTCCGAGTGGGGATCACCGACTACGCGCAGGGGCAGCTCGGCGACGTCGTGTTCGTGCAGCTCCCGGAGATCGACAGTGAGGTCGAGGTGGGCGAGTCGTTTGCCGAGGTCGAATCGACCAAGAGCGTCTCGGATATCTTCGGGCCGCTCAACGGGACGATCTCGAAGGTCAACGACGAACTCGACTCGTCGCCCGACCTGGTCAACTCGGAGCCCTACGACTCCGGTTGGCTCGTCGAGATCAGCCTCGACGACGCATCGGTCCTCGACGCGCAACTGGCCGACATGCTCGATGCAGATGGCTACCGGGCCGTGATCGAAGGCTGACCATTCCCGGGGTATGGGAAAGTATGATCGTCGTTGTCGTGGCCGAGTCGCACGTGGTTGCGTTCGGCACAGGCGGTACGGTTTAGCCAACGGAAATCGACGTCGCATCTGCGGCGTCGGGTGGCCTGGTGCGAGACCTCGCAGCGCGTGAGCGCGGACGCCGACGGTGAGTGCACTCAAGGTGACGAACGGATGAGGACGAAGGAGAAGCGGTGAGCGATAACGACAACGGCTACGAGGCGCCGGTGGAAACCACATCGGTGTTTCGCGAAGAGTTCATCAATGAACTCGACGCGGGCGCGGCGACCTCGAGCGAGCCGGCCGACACGGGTGTCGAGCGGTTGTCGCCCGGTACCGCATTGCTCGTCGTGAAGCGTGGCCCGAACGCCGGTTCTCGCTTCCTGCTCGACCAGCCGACCACATCGGCGGGGCGGCACCCCGACAGCGACATCTTCCTCGACGACGTCACGGTGAGCCGTCGACATGCCGAATTCCGGTTGGGAGACAACGAGTTCCAGGTTGTCGACGTCGGCAGCCTCAACGGCACCTACGTCAATCGCGAGCCCGTCGACAGCGCGGCTCTCAGCAATGGTGACGAGGTCCAGATCGGAAAGTTCCGGTTGGTCTTCCTGAGTGGTCCGCGCGACGGTTCCGGCGCCTGACACCGTGCCGGCCTCGACTGCGGACGCGCGCGGCGGGGGATCGATGTCCATCGGGTCGGTCCTCGCGCTGCTGCGCGAGGACTTTCCCGATGTGACGATCTCAAAGATTCGTTTCCTCGAAGCCGAAGGGCTTGTCACGCCCGAACGCGCGCCGTCGGGCTACCGGCGATTCAGTCAGTCCGACTGTGAGCGCCTGCGTTTCGTGCTCACGGCACAGCGCGATCGCTACCTGCCGCTCAAGGTCATCAAAGAGCAACTCGACGCCATCGACCACGGCGACGGGGGATTCGGCGCAGGTGGCACACCTGCACTGTCGACGGCGCGCAGCGTCGTCGCACCGGCCACCGACTTCTCGGCGCGTGGTGGTCGCGTCTCCCGCGAGACTCTCATCGAGCGAACCGGAGTCGATTCGGCGTTCGTGACCGAACTCCAGCGCAACGGTCTACTGACATCCGGACCTGCAGGATTCTTCGACGAGGACGCGGTACGGCTCGTCGAAGCCGCAGCGGCCCTCGCCAACTACGGCGTGGAGACCAGACATCTGCGCGCGTTCAAGGTGTCCGCGGATCGTGAGGCAGGACTCGTCGCTCAGATCGCCAACCCGATCGCGAAGGGCAAGGGCACCGGTGCCCGTGACCGTGCCGAGGAACTCATCCGCGAAATCGCCGCACTCTCGGTGACCCTGCACACGCAACTGGTCAAGCAGGCCGTGCGCGGCGTGCTCGATTGACGTCCTTCTCGACGATTGCGACACGGCGCGCCGGTGCTGTGTATCTCGCCACGACGCCGCTGCGGGTCCAGTCGGTGTAGCGTCGATGGCAATCATTGACGGCTCGGGAGGTGCGAGATGAGCGAGATGCGTGTGGTGGGCATTCGAGTCGAGCCGCCGCAGAGTCAGCCGGTTCTGCTTCTGCGTGAAGTAGACGGCGAGCGCTACCTGCCCATCTGGATCGGGCAGAGCGAGGCGGCGTCGATCGCGTTGCGCCAAAAAGGGATCGAGCCGCCCCGGCCGCTCACCCATGACCTCATCGTGAACCTCATCGAAGAGTTCGGGCAGACACTCGTCGAGGTGCGCATCGTCGACATGCAGGAGGGCACGTTCTACGCCGAGATGGTCTTCTCCGGCGATGTGCGGGTGTCGGCGAGACCGTCGGATTCGATCGCGGTCGCGATGCGCGCCGAGGTGCCGATCATCGCCGATGAGGAAGTCCTCGCCGAGGCGGGCCTGTTGATTCCCGACGAAGAATTCGAAGACGGTCCCGAGGCGAAAGAGGACGAGGTGGAGAAGTTCCGCGAATTTCTCGACAACGTTTCGCCCGACGACTTCAAGGCCAGCGGCGGAGCCTGACTCGGCGGACGGTTTCGTACCTTTCTGTATAGCGCTGCAGCGACACGTCACGGTTCCGTATCCTGAAGATCACCGTTTGTCTCGATCTCAAGTTGAGGTTGAGTCTTAGGGCGCGTCGCATTGATTCGGCGCATCGCCGCGACATACGGTCACGCACGTGATCGTCGGGGACACACCCGATGGTGGAGAGCAGATCGGGTTCGGCGGCGTATCGTGGTTGCAGGTCCGCACCGGTCCGATCCGAGCGTGGCGAGGGAGTCTGCAGTGGGCGATATGCCGTTCGACGGTGAAGATGGTCAGCCGTCAGACAGCGAGACGGCGACCGACGGCAGCGTCGGCGTGGAAGCCGAGCACCCGTCGGACAACCCGACCCCGCGTCGCAGGGCTACCCAGGGCAGTCTCGACGACATTGCGCCGGGACTCTTCCCCAACGACACCGTTCCCGACGAACTCGTCGGCTACCGGGTGCCGAGCGCGTGCCAGATCGCCGGAATCACCTACCGACAACTCGATTACTGGGCACGCACATCGCTTGTCGTGCCCTCCATCCGCGGTGCGGCGGGCTCGGGCAGTCAGCGTTTGTACTCCTTCAAGGACATCCTCGTCCTCAAGATCGTCAAGCGTCTGCTCGACACGGGTATCTCGCTGCAGAACATCCGCGTCGCCGTCGATCACCTGCGCCAGCGTGGCGTCGAGGATCTCGCCGGAATCACCCTGTTCTCCGACGGCACCACCGTCTATGAGTGCACGTCTGCCGAAGAGGTCGTCGACCTGCTGCAGGGCGGACAGGGTGTGTTCGGCATCGCGGTGAACGGTGCCATGCGAGAGCTGACCGGCGCCATCGCCGATTTCCCCGGCGAGCGAGCCGACGGTGGGGTCACCGAGTCGGCCCCCGAAGACGAACTCGCAGCGCGTCGCAAGAACCGCACTCGCCGAACCGGATGAGCGTACGGGTAGACTGAGGAACGCGTCGCTGCAGTACGGGAGAGCGTCATCTCGAATGGCCGCCGAAGGAGCAACACCTCCTCGTCAAACTCTCAGGCACCCGGACCGTACTGTCGACGGCGTCTCTGGAAAGTGGTGACGGCCAAGCCGTTACCCGCCCACGGTGAAAGGTCTCGTGTCATCGCTGACACGATGACTGAATCTCTCAGGCGCCGCCCCGCGGCATGACAGAGGGGGAGGGCCGACCCGCCGGTACGACCGGTGCGCGCGAGAGGTTCCACCCCCATGACATCCGTCGATGCCTCAACCCCTGAGATCCGCGGCTCCGAGTTCACGTCTGCTGCCTTCGTCGACCGCCACGTGGGGCCGGATGCGGACGAGACCGCCAGAATCCTCGCGCTCCTCGGCGTCGAGTCACTCGACGAGCTCGCTCGGCAGGTCGTGCCGTCGCTGATCCTCGACGATCCGTCGGACAACGGGCTGTCGGCACTCGACGCCCCGCTGACCGAGCAGGAGGCGCTCGAGCGTCTGTCGGCGCTGGCATCGAAGAACACCGTCAACCGGTCGATGATCGGTCTCGGCTACTACGACACCATCACGCCCGGCGTGATCCTGCGCAACGTCGTCGAGAATCCGGCCTGGTACACCGCGTACACGCCCTACCAGCCGGAGATCAGCCAGGGCAGGCTCGAGGCACTGCTGAACTTCCAGACGATGGTCTCCGACCTCACGGCCATGGAGGTGGCGAACGCGTCGATGCTCGACGAGGCCACCGCCGCCGCCGAAGCCATGACACTTATGCGGCGCGCCGGAAAGTCGAAGTCGAATCGGCTCGTCGTCGACTCCGATCTCTTCCCGCAGACCAGGGCTGTCATCGACACCCGCGCACTGCCGCTCGGTATCGAGGTCGTCGAGGCGACGCTGAATCCGGGGCTGCCGGGATGTGGGCTGCCCGACGGCGACTATTTCGGTGTCATCCTCCAGACGCCGGGAGCGTCGGGTCGAATCCTCGACGTCGCGCCGATCATCGACGCCGCGCACGAGGCCGGTGCACTGGTCACGGTCGGGGCCGATCTCCTCGCACTGACCCTCATCACGCCACCCGGAGAGCAGGGTGCCGACGTGTGCTTCGGGACCACCCAGCGATTCGGCGTTCCGATGGGCTTCGGTGGACCGCACGCAGGCTACTTGTCGGTGCGCGCCAAGCTTTCTCGTCAGCTCCCCGGGCGTCTCGTCGGTGTCTCCAAGGACGCCGACGACAACCTCGCATACCGATTGGCGCTGCAGACGCGTGAGCAGCACATCCGCCGCGAGAAGGCGACAAGCAACATCTGCACCGCGCAGGTGCTGCTGGCCATCGTGGCCGCGATGTATGCCGCGTACCACGGACCAGAAGGCTTGCGCGCCATCGCACGTCGGGTACACGCACATGCCGTGACGCTGGCCGACAGTCTGAGCGCTGCCGGATTCAGCGTCGAACACGCGACCTTCTTCGACACGGTGCAGGTCCGCGTGGACGGTCGTGCAGACGCGATCGTCGCCGATGCCCACCGCGCCGGAATCAATCTGCGCAGGGTTGATGCCGACACGGTGTCGATCGCGTGCGACGAGACCACCTCGGCCGCAGACGTCGACGGGGTGCTGGAGGTGTTCGAGGTGGCAGGTGTGATGCCCCGCGGCTTCGCGCAGTCGATCGAGACTCGGACGAGCGAGTTCCTGACGCATCCGGCATTCAACAGGTACCGCACAGAGACGTCGATGTTGCGCTACCTTCGCGCCCTGTCGGACAAGGACATCGCGCTCGACCGCAGCATGATTCCACTCGGATCATGCACTATGAAGCTCAATGCCACCACCGAGATGGAACCCATCACCTGGCCCGAATTCACCCGGCTGCACCCCTTCGCGCCGGGCAGCGACGGCGCAGGCATTCGAGAACTGATCGCCAACCTCGAACAGTGGCTGGTGACGATCACCGGCTACGACAGCGTGAGCCTTCAGCCGAACGCAGGTTCGCAGGGTGAGTTCGCCGGCCTGCTCGCGATTCGCCAGTATCACCTCAGCCGGGACGACGCCGCTCGTGACATCTGCTTGATCCCGTCGAGCGCGCACGGCACCAACGCGGCATCCGCGGTGATGGCGGGCATGCGCGTCGTGGTCGTCGCATGCCGCGAGAACGGTGATGTCGACGTTGATGACCTGCGCGCCAAGATCGACGCTCATGGCGAGTCGCTGGCCGCGATCATGATCACCTACCCGTCGACCCACGGTGTGTTCGAGCACGACATCCGCGACATCTGCGCGGCAGTCCACGATGCAGGCGGTCAGGTCTACATCGACGGCGCAAACCTCAACGCGCTGGTGGGTGTTGCGCGGCCGGGTCGGTTCGGCGGCGATGTCAGTCACCTGAATCTGCACAAGACCTTCTGCATTCCGCACGGTGGCGGTGGTCCGGGCGTCGGGCCGATCGCGGTGCGCTCACACCTGGCACCGTTCCTGCCCGGACATCCCCTGGCCGACGAACTGCCGGGTGCGGCAACTATTTCGGCGGCGCCGTACGGCTCGGCGTCGATCCTGCCGATCACCTACGCCTACATCGCCATGATGGGCGCCGAGGGGCTGCGTCGCGCCACCCTGACCGCGATTGCGTCGGCAAACTACATCGCCCGACGCCTCGGTGATCACTACCCGGTGCTCTACACCGGCGACGGTGGATGGGTCGCGCACGAGTGCATCCTGGATCTTCGCGGGCTGACGAAGGAAACCGGCGTGACCGTCGACGACGTCGCAAAGCGATTGGCCGACTACGGGTTCCACGCGCCGACGATGAGCTTCCCGGTGGCGGGCACCCTGATGGTCGAGCCGACCGAGAGTGAGAATCTCGACGAGATCGACGCCTTCTGCGACGCGATGATCGCCATTCGTGCCGAGATCGACAAGGTGGGCGACGGCACCTGGACGGTCGACGACAACCCGCTGCGCGGAGCACCGCACACCGCGGAATGCCTTGTCGCCGAGTGGGATCACGCGTACTCACGCGAAGAAGCGGTTTATCCCCAGGGATTGCCGTCCGCGGGTGCGCGGGCCAAGGTCTTCCCGGCGGTGCGACGTATCGACGGCACCTACGGAGACCGCAACCTCGTCTGCTCGTGCCCGCCGATCGAGGCGTTCGCGGACTGACCGCCTTGGTTCAGGCGGAGGGGCCGAAGTCGCGTCCGTAGACGAGTTTGTTGATCGTCACGATGGCCGAGTTCTCGGGCTGCGGCATCGGCTCCTTGGTGATCGGGAATCCGACGGTCTTGGTCGCGGGCGGAAGTGGTGCGTTGCCGCGGAATCCCTGCGACGTCAGTAACGACAGGTGCTTCTGGTCCTGGGCGAAGCGGAAGAAGTCGGCGATCGCGGCGCTCGCCACGGGCGTGACCTGATCAGCGGCGAGCCGGATGATCGGGAAATCGGCAAACGGAGTCGGGCCGCTCGGCACGATCTCGGCGAGACGGGCCGTCGAATCCTCGCGGGTGAGTTTGTAGAGCTGCTGCTCGGTGATCGGAACAGCGTGAATGGGCGAGGTTTTCGCGTCGGTGGCGTCGCGCATGACCGTCGCCGCGCCGACGGGACTGCCGTCGGGTGATTGGGGCGCGCCGCCGAGCATCGCACCGACGCTCGACGCGACGCGATCGGATGCGGCGTCGTCGTTGGTCAGTGGCCCGGTGGTGCGCATGACGCGCATGGCCACCGCCTGTGCGGCGAGCGAGGAGGCGTCGGACTGCGTGCCGAGCGGCATCGCCATGCGCAGTGAACCCCAGCCCGTGATGTCGAAGTCGCGGAGGCTGTCGTCGCGTTGCTGCAGCGTCGGGACCTGGCCCCAGTCGATCTTGCCATCGATCTTGCTGCCCAGTTCTGCTGACGTCGCGAGAACCACCGGTGAGGTCACCAACGATGTCGGTGTGCCCTCGAGTGCCGACGGTTTTGCCTGAGCCAACTCTGCGGCCCATACCGACGACTGCGGAATCCACGCGGCGGGAAACGCTCCCATCGACGCGGCATCCCAGTTTCCGGCCAGTCCGTCCAGGGTGGTCTTCGCGTCGCCCGCACGTACGGCGACGGTGATGCAGTGGTCGCGGACGACGGGTTTGCTCGCACCGAACTCGCGAGCGATCGCGATCAGTGCCGGAGCGACGTCGGGGTCGGCTACGACATCGACTGTCGCGGGCCCCTCGATGCACGAGGCAGCGGCAGAATCAGCCTGCTTGTCGAGGTGGTCGCCGAGTTGCTGCCATGCCACGATCACGGCGGCTATCAGCACGAGAGCGAGTAATACGAACACCAGCCCGCGGCTGACCCCACGCTGCCTGATTCCGCTTCCGCCACCGGTTACCCGATGATGCGCCACTACCGCCTCCGTTGTCGCGTGCGAGGTCCCGGACAGACAGGGCGTCCGTCCGGGACCTCACGCGTGTTCACGCCTTGGCCGCGGCAGCCTTGTACTCGCGGCGCTTGCGATGCAGGATCGGCTCGGTGTAGCCGCTCGGCTGCTTCGCTCCCTCGAGGATAAGTTCCTTGGCGGCCTGGAATGCGATATTCGTGTCGAAATCCGGAGCCATCGGCGAATAGGTCGGATCGTCCGCGTTCTGCCGATCGACCACCGGGGCCATCCGCTCGAGGGCAGCGACGACGTCGTCGGCGGTGACGATCCCGTGATGAATCCAGTTGGCGAGGAGCTGGCTGGAGATGCGCAGCGTTGCGCGGTCTTCCATGAGCGCGACGTCGTGGATGTCGGGAACCTTGGAACAGCCGACGCCGTGGTCGATCCAGCGCACCACGTAGCCCAGGATCGACTGGCAGTTGTTGTCGAGCTCTTCCTTCTTCTCCGCATCGGACCAGTCGGTCTTCGGTGCCAACGGAATGGTCAGGATGTCGTCGACCGATGCCGGGTCGCGCTTGGCGATCTCGTCCTGGCGCTCGAACACATCGACGAGGTGGTAGTGCATTGCGTGCAGTGTGGCGCCGGTGGGTGAGGGCACCCACGCGGTGCTCGCGCCGGCCTCGGGCTGCGCGATCTTCTGCTCGACCATGTCGGCCATCAGGTCGGTCATGGCCCACATGCCCTTACCGATCTGCGCCTTGTGCTGAAGACCGGCATGCAGACCGATGTCGACGTTGGAGTCCTCGTAGGTGACCATCCACTTGGCCTTCTTCATCTCGCCCTTGCGGATCATCGCACCCGCCTCCATGGAGGTGTGGATCTCGTCGCCGGTGCGGTCGAGGAAGCCGGTGTTGATGAACACCACACGGTCTTCTGCGGCCTTGATCGAGGCCTTGAGGTTGACCGAGGTACGGCGCTCCTCGTCCATGATGCCGACCTTGAGGGTGTTCTCCGGCAGGCCGAGAACCTTCTCCACGCGGCCGAACAACTCGACGGTGAATGCGGCCTCGTCGGGTCCGTGCATCTTGGGCTTGACGATGTAGATCGAACCCGTGCGCGAGTTCTGCAGACCGTCTTCGCTCAATCCGTGAATGCCCGCGAGCGAGGTGACCAGAGCGTCGAGGATACCCTCGGGCACTTCATTGCCCTCGGCGTCGAGAACAGCGGGGTTGGTCATCAGGTGGCCGACGTTGCGCACGAACAGCAGCGAACGACCGTGCAGGTCGAAGCCCGTACCGTCGGGCGCGGTGTAGGTCCGGTTGGGGTTGAGTACGCGGGTGAACGTCTTGCCGCCCTTGCTGACCTCTTCGGATAGGTCGCCCTTGTTGAGTCCGAGCCAGTTGCGGTAGCCGAGGACCTTGTCGTCGGCGTCGACTGCGGCGACCGAGTCCTCGAAGTCCATGATCGTGGTGATCGCCGACTCCATCACGACGTCCTTGATGCCTGCCGGGTCGGTCTGCCCGATCGGCGACGACGGGTCGATCTCGATGTCGAGGTACAAGCCGTTGTGGCGCAACAGGACCGACGCGGGCGACGCCGCGTCGCCGGTGTAGCCGGCGAACGCTGAGGGATCTGTGAGGGTCGACGTCGTGCCGTCGGCGAGCGTCACCTGGACGGCACCGTCGACCACGGCGATCTTGGTGACGTCGGTGTAGCTGCACTGCTCGAGCGGAACAGCCTTGTCCAGGAAGCCCTTTGCGTACGCGATGACCTTGTCGCCGCGAACCTTGTTGTAGCCCTTGCCCTTCTCGGCGCCGCCCTCGTCGCTGATGACGTCGGTGCCGTACAGGGCGTCGTAGAGCGAGCCCCAGCGTGCGTTGGACGCGTTCAGCGCGAATCGCGCGTTGAGGATCGGCACGACGAGCTGAGGTCCGGCCGTCTCGGAGATCTCACGGTCGACGTTGGTGGTGCCGATCTGGAAGTCGGCGGGCACCTCGGCGAGGTAGCCGACATCGGTGAGGAACTGCTTGTACTCGCCGAACACCGCGGGGTCGGAGAAGTCGACGCCCTTGTGGTCGCGGTGCCACTCGTCGATCTTGCTCTGCAGGTCGTCACGCACTGCGAGCAGCTCACGGTTGCGGGGTGCGAGGTCGTTGATGACGGCAGCGGCGCCCTTCCAGAAGGCGTCCTTGTCGACACCCGAGCCCGGAAGCGCCTCGTTGTTGATGAAGTCGTAGAGGACGGTGGCGACCTGAAGGCCCTCCACATTCGTGCGGGCGGTGGAGTCAACGGCAGGGGTCTGGTCCGACATAAGAGCCTTCCTTCTCCGGTGGCCCGGAAGCCGGTGGCGTTGCGGCTTCGGTGTCGAATCCGCGCACGTCATCAGCCCTCATCGGGACAACAGGGGCGATCGTGAACGCGCTCCATGTTACCCGCGAGGTAAATCGCGTCGTCAGCAGGCGTCGAGCAGCACGCCGAGGTGAGAACGCAGCGTGCCACGCAGCTCGGCGCCACGATCGGCGATGGCCGACTGCTCGCGTACGTACTCGGCGCGCCCCGCGGGCGTCTCGATCTCGACTGGCGCGTAGCCGAGGTCTCGCAGGTCGTAGGGGCTCGCTCGCATGTCGAGCTCGCGGGCGGTGAGTGCGAGCTCGAACGCCTCGAGGGTCAGCTCCGCGGGCATCAGCGGTGCGAGGTTGATGCAGGCGCGGTACAGGTCCATGGTCGCGTGCAGACAGCCGGGTTGTTCATGCTCGATCTGCGTCTGCCGCGACAACGGCGACTCGTTTCGTGGACGAGCCGCGTCGGTGAAGAAGCGGAAAGCGTCGAAGTGTGTGCACCGCAACGGCATCGATTCGACGACGGCGTCGGTGGCGGCCGGTCCGAGCCGCAGCGGGACGGAATGTCGGGGAGCGTCGGTGCGGTAGACCATCGCCCACTCGTGCAGACCGAAGCACCCCAGGCGGGCGGGGCGGGATGCAGTGGCGTCGAGAAGTGCACAGGTGGCGAGCAGCGCGCCGCGACGCTCGTTCAAGAATGCGGGGTCGACGGTCACGCCACCGTCGGGAGTTCGGGTGTAGCCGCGAAGGGTCGACAGTTCGTCGAGGACGCGCGCTTGGCCGCGGTCGCCCGTAAGACCCGGCGCCGCCAGCACGACGCCGTAGCCGGGATGCCAACGGCGTATGTGTGAGGGCCGTGCCGAGTAGTAGGTGAACAAGAAGTCGAGGACGGGGTGCTTTTCGCCCTGCGCCCTCGACCGCAGGTAGGGCCCGGCGAGATCTTCGACGCGCGACTCGTGTTCGGCGCGACGCGCCTGCCAGACGTCGGGAGATAAGACGTCAGGGGATAAGACGTCGGGGGAGAGGACAGGGTTCGAGAGCTCGACGTGGCGGCCGGGAGTCGCGTGCGCCACGGTCATACCCGATGCGTCTCGTCGCGGACGGTGCCGACGAACTCCTCCACGAGGTCGGCGAGCGCCACGATGCCGACGGTGCGTCCCGAATCGTCGACCACCGCACCGAGGTGCGAGCTGGTGCGGCGCAGGGCGCGCGTCGCGTCGTCGAGTGGGGTGTCGATGCCGATCACCGGAAGTGGACGGATCTTGTCGACGCCGATGATCGTCTCTTGACCGACGTTGTCGTCGAGGATGTCGTCGAGCACGTCCTTCAGGTGGAGGTAACCGGTGAAGGTGCCATCGAGGCCGCGCACCGGGAACCGGGAGAAACCGGTGTCGCTGACCGCTCGCTCGACCGACCCGAGGGTGGGGCCGACGCCACCGGTCACCGGATCGACCTCGACGTCGACGCTGCGCATCCGATCGAGCGGGATCATCACCTCAGACACCGTGCGGGCGACCGACCGTAGTGCGCGGGTCAGACGCTCGTGCTCCTCCGCGTCGATCAGGCCTTCCTCACGGGACTCGCCGAGCATCTGCGCGAGTTCGACGGGCGAGACCGTCGAATCGAGCTCGTCCTTCGGCTCGACGCGCAATGCGCGAAGCGTGATGTTCGCCAGCCAGTTGTAGAACGCGATGAGCGGGCGGACGATCTTGATGAAGCCGAGGTGAACGGGGACGAGCAGCATGGCTGCGCGTTCCGGACCGGCGAGCGCGATGTTCTTGGGCACCATCTCACCGAGCAGGATGTGCAGCACCGCAACGAGTCCGAGTGCCACGGCGAACGAGATCGGGTGCAGCAGGGAATCGGGCACGTGTGCGACCTCGAGTGGTAGCTCGAGGATGTGTGCGACGGCCGGCTCGCCGACCCGGCCGAGCAGGATCGAACAGATCGTGATGCCCAATTGGGCGCCTGCCAGCATCAGCGAGAGATGCTCGCTCGCGCGGATCACCGTGCGGGCCCGTGATTTTCCACTCTCGGCGAGCGCTTCCAGTCGGTCGCGACGTGCCGAGATGAGGGAGAATTCAGCGCCGACGAAAAATGCGTTGCCCGCGAGCAACACCACGGTGAGAACGATTGCCCATGCGTCACTCACCGTGAACTCCCGGGCTGTCGCTCGTTGCGTCGTCGGAGGTAGTGGGTGTCAGTCGCACGACGTCGACGCGTCGACCGTCCATCGCGACGACGGTCGCATTCCACGGGGTGGTGTCGAACTCCTCGTCGGATTCGTCTTCGTCGTCGTCGCGCAGAGACACCACCAACGGGAGGTCGACGGAGTCGCCTGCTGCCGGGATGCGACCGAGTTCGTTCATGACCAGCCCGCCGAGCGTGTCATACGGGCCATCGGGAGCGCGGTAGCCGGTGGCGTCTGCGACCTCGTCGATGCGGAGCAGTCCCGACAGCAGGTATCCGTTGGCGTCGACCTGGACGTCGGCGCGCTCGTCGTCGTGCTCGTCGGTGACGTCGCCGAGAATCTCTTCGATGAGGTCCTCGGTCGTCACGATTCCGGCAGTGCCGCCGTACTCGTCGATCACCACGCAGACCTCCATGCCGTCGGCGCGGATCTGCTCCATCAGCGCGTCGCCGTCGAGAGTCGTCGGGACGGTGGGCACCGAGCGTGCTATCGACGAGAGGGACGTCGAGAGTTGTTCTTCCGGGGCGACGGTGAACGCCTGTTTGATGTGGACGACCCCGATCATGTCGTCGAGATCGCCGTCGTTGACGATCGGGAAGCGTGAGTGTCCGGTCCGCGACGTCGCCATGACGAGGTCGCGAATCGTGTCGTCGCGGTCGAGGTATTCGACCGTGACGCGCGGTGTCATCAGATCTTCTGCGGTGAGTTCACCGAACTTGAGTGACCGATCGACGAGCATCGCCGTCTCCGGGTCGATCGACCCCTGCTTGGCCGAGTTGCGTACGAGCGAACCGAACTCCGATGGTGACCGCGCTGACCGTAGTTCCTCGGCGGGTTCGATACCCATCCGACGGACGATCCAGTTTGCGGCACCGTTGAGACCTCGAATGACCCAGCGGAACGCCAGCGAGAAGTAGGCGAGAGGGGCCGCGGTGGCGCGTGCCACCGCCATCGGGCGCGCGATGGCGATGTTCTTGGGGACCAGCTCGCCGAGCACCATCGACAGCGACGTCGCGATGAGCAGCGCGAAAACGAGTGAGAGGACCGACGCGACCGATTCGCTCACACCCATCGCGCGGAACACGGGGCCGAGGATCTGTGCCAGCACCGGCTCGGCGATGTAGCCGGTGATCAGCGTCGTGATCGTGATACCGAGCTGTGCGCCCGAGAGCTGGAACGACAGCGTCCGGTGCGCGCGCTGCACGATGCGTGAACGACGGTCGCCACGCGTGGCGACCTCGGATTCGACGGCTGACCGTTCAAGCGCGGTGAGGGAGAACTCGGCTGCGACGAAGATCGCGGTACCGAGGGTCAGCGCGATGAACCCGATCAGGCTGGCGACGATGATCAGCGCCTGCACGTGTCACCTTCGTGTCGAGACAGAGCGTCCGGTGCCTGTGGCACAGGCGATCCCTCCATGACGCACCGAGTGGCTGGGGACAGCGCCACGGAGTCGGTGCGCTCCGTGGGCAATGCAGACCATTCTAGGTGCCGCGTCGACGGCGAGGGCTCACCAACCTGTCGGTAGCGGTTTGCCCTCGGCGAAGCCTGCGGGCGACTGCACTCCGAGAACAACGCGCTCGCGCAGTTCGCCGAGAGATCGCGCGCCGGTGTAGGTCGCCGTGCTGCGCACACCCGAACAGATGTGGTCGATGAGGTCCTCGACGCTCGGGCGCTCGGCGTCGAGCTTGATCCGCGAACTGGAGATGCCCTCCTCGAACAGCGCCTTGCGGGCCTGGTCGAAAGCGCTGTCGGCAGAGGTGCGTGCTGCCACAGCGCGCTTGGACGCCATCCCGAAGCTCTCCTTGTAGAGTGCGCCCGACGCGTCGCGCTTGAGGTCGCCGGGCGACTCGTAGGTCCCCGCGAACCACGATCCGATCATCACGTTCGACGCTCCCGCGGCAATGGCCAGTGCGACGTCGCGAGGATGGCGTACACCACCATCGGCCCACACGTGCTTGCCGAGTTCTGCTGCGGTGGTTGAACATTCGGCGACAGCGGAGAACTGCGGCCGTCCGACGCCGGTCATCATCCGCGTCGTGCACATCGCGCCGGGCCCCACGCCGACCTTCACGATGTCGGCTCCGGCGTTGATGAGGTCGCGTGTGCCCGCGGCCGACACGACGTTTCCGGCGGCCAACGGGACGCCGAGGTCGGCCGTTGCGACAGCTTCGAGCGCCGAGAGCATCTTCTCCTGGTGGCCGTGTGCCGTGTCGATGACCAGAAGGTCGGAACCGGCGGCCACGAGCGCCTTCGCCTTGCCGACGACGTCGCCGTTGATGCCGACGGCCGTCGCGATGCGGAGGCGGTTCTCGTCGTCGACGGCGGGGCGGTAGATGCCGCTGCGCAGTGCGCCGGTCCGGGTGACCACGCCGGTGAGACGTCCGTCGCCGTCGAGCATGATCGCGGCGTGCTGGTGCGCGGCGTCGAGGATCTCGAAGACCTCTCGGACGTCCGTTCCCGCGGCCACCGACACGAACCCGCGGTCGAGGACGTCGCCGAGTCGGGTGAAGCGGTCGACGTCGGTACAGGCCGCCTCGTCGACGGTGCCGACGGGCCGACCGTCACGGTCGACGACCACGACGATGCCGTGCGCACGTTTGGTGATCAGTGCGAGCGCGTCGCTGACCGAATCGTCGAGTTCGAGCGTGACCGGGGTATCGGCCACGAGGTCGCGCGACTTGACGAACGCGATGCTCGATTCCACGGCCGGGATCGGCAGGTCCTGCGGCAACACGACCAATCCACCCCGGCGGGCAACGGTTTCAGCCATCCGCTTTCCGGCGACAGCGGTCATGTTCGCGACGACGACGGGGATGGTCGTGCCGGAGCCGTCAGAAGACGCGAGGTCGACGTCGAAGCGGGAGATCACGTCACTGCGTGACGGAACGACGAAGACATCGCCGTAGGTGAGGTCGTAAGCGGGCGAGTGTCCCGAGAGAAAGCGCACGTACACACACAGTACCCGGCGATGACTCGGCTGCGATCGCGGGTTGTTGCCGTTCGGCGCGTCGGGCGATCGGGGTCTTTCCTTACGAGGAAGGTTAGGCTAACTTTGCTGGCAAACCGCTGTGAAGTGACTGAGCGCAAGGAGTGACGTGGGCAAGGTGGCGCCGACGCCCGATCCGACGCGCCTGTCGGTAGTCATACCCGTCTATCGGAGTGCGCGGTACATCGAGCCGTGCCTGCGTGCGATCCTGAGCCAAACGAGGCCAGTCGACGAAGTAGTGCTGGTCGACGACCGCGGTGACGACGGATCGATCGCGGTGGCGACGCGCAGCCTGACGTCGGCTGGTGTCGACCACCGCGTTGTCGAACTCGACCGCAATCGTGGCGCGGGTTATGCGCGCAACGCCGGCATGCGTGCAGCAACCGGTGACGTGGTCTGGTTCTTCGACAGCGACGATCTCGCCGACCCCACGTTCACTGCACGCATGCTCGACGCGCTGGCCCGAGAACATGCCGACTTCGCTTCCTGCCGAACGATGTTCGTCGATCCGACCGGAGCCGCTCTCGGCGTTGCCGAACGTCGGACGCCACGGCGGCGATCTGTCGATGGCAGCGAGTTCGCACGAATGCTCATGCGGGGCAGGGTGAAGGCGTATCCGCCGGCACGATTGTTCCGCCGCGCGGTGCTCGGCGACGCACCCTGGGACGAGCGCAGGGCGTATGAGGATATGGCCGCGACGCTGCGCATCGCGCTGCGGGCCGACCGCGTCGCCCTGGTCGACGAGCCGCTGCTCTGGTATCGACAGCATCCCGAGTCGACGTCGCAGGTCACTTGCACGCACACCGCCGATGTCTTCGCGATGGGCGACGAGGTGGCCCGGCTCGCCCCGGAACTTCGCGAGCGCGACGCGTTCTGGGGATCGAGTCGTTGGGGATCGAGTCGGAACCGCTCGCTCGCCCGCGCGTTTCGCTACCGGGAGGTGCTCATACCTGCCGCACACATGGCCATGCGCGCTGCGCAGGCTGGCACCGGTGACCCCGACGTCGTGCGGTCTCTGATCGCGGAGTCGCGTCAGAGGTCGTCGCTCGTCGACGTCGTGCCGTTGGTCGCCGCTGGTCAGCTACGTTCCGCGGCGTTCGCGGTCGGCATGGCGGCCTCGCCGTCGGCGTACGCGCGGGTGCTGAACACTCGCTGACCGCCGTGAACGCGCGCGCTCGTGGGAGCGCGGCCGCGGTACGTACACAATCCGGTCGTCAGCGCGGCGCCACGACAATAATTGTCTCGGCGCCCCGCTGACGTCACAGTTGTGTACGCACCTCTGCAGCATGGACCGCGCCCGGGCCAGCATTACGCGAAATCGCCCGACCTGGGGTGACGGAGCGCATGGCCGACGCCCGCGCCTCCCGCAGGTCGCCGCGTGAGATCAGGCGCGGGTGCTGCGCACCCGGACGCCGTCAGAGATCACGCGAGACGGCCCAGAAACGTTCGGGCGCAACAATTTTGTCGATGTCGAACTGCGTGTTCTGGGTGGGGTAGCACTCGACGGCCGCGCGTTTGAGATCCATCGACCCGGCAGCCGGTCGCACCTCGTCGAGCACGCATCCGCGCCAACGCAACACGTCGCGGCTGGCCATCTCGTCGCCGCGGCTGTAATTGCAGTACGGCAGATCCGCGTACATCCACAGGGGGACCGGCAGCCGGGCCGCCAGAACCGCGTTGCGTACGAGCAGATGGTCGGCATGCCTGACACCGAGCGGCCCGATGACCACCTGTGGTCGGTGGGTTTCCACCAGTTCGGATATCGCGCCGCTCAGCGCCCCGGGGTCGGCGCCACCGTACTGCTGGTCGAGGAAATCGAGATGCACCGCGCGACCACCGAGCGTCGCGACGGCCTTCTCGTCCTCTGCTCGGCGGACGTCGAGTGCTTCGGTCGACGACGCGAAGCCGGTGGAGCGATCCCACTCCGTGTGCTGGGGCGGACTCGGCCGACCGGCCAACATCGTCACGACGACGACGTCGTCCATAGCCGACAGCGCCGCACCAGCCGAATACACCGCGTCGTCGAGGTGGGGAGAGATCACCAGAACCCGCGACAGATCCGCCGGGTCGAGTCGCTCTCCGCCTGCTGCGGTCAGCCTGTCTTCACCCTCGACGCTCAGTCGGTCTTCACCTCGGTGCGATCCTGGCCCCAGAGCGTGTGGAAGGTTCCGGGCTTGTCGACGCGCTTGTAGGTGTGCGCGCCGAAGTAGTCGCGCAGGCCCTGCGTCAGGGCGGCAGGCAGCCGGTCGCTGCGCAGCCCGTCGTAGTAGGAGATCGATGAGGCGAATGCCGGTACGGGCACTCCCATCAGCGTCGCCGCCGACACCACTCGTCGCCAACTGTCGAGGGACGACTCCACGGCGTCGGTGAAGTAGGGCGCGAGGAGCAGGCTCGGCAGGTCGGCGTTGTCGGCGTACGCGTCGCGAATCCGGTTGAGGAACTTCGCGCGGATGATGCAGCCGCCCCGCCAGATCGTGGCGAGCGAGCCGCGGTCGACGTTCCAGTTGTACTCCTGGCTGCCCGCGCTGATCTCGTCGAATCCCTGGGCGTAGGCGACCATCTTGGAAGCGTAGAGCGCGCGGCGGATGTCCTCGACGAACTGGTCTTTGTCTTTCGGAGCCTCTGCGAGCGTTCCCGACGCCAGCGACGTCGCCGCGGACCGCTGGTCGGCAGCGCTCGACAGCGCTCGGGCGAACACCGCCTCCGCGATCCCGGTCACCGGTATGCCGAGATCGAGTGCGGCCTTCACCGTCCACCGGCCGGTGCCCTTCTGGCCCGCCTGGTCGACGATGACGTCGACGAGTGGTTTACCGGTCTCGGCGTCGACCTGGGCCAGCACCTGCGCGGTGATCTCGACGAGATAGCTCTCGAGCTCACCTTTGTTCCACTCGGCGAAGACGTCGGCGATCTCGGCGGGTTCCATGCCGAGGCCGCGACGCATCAGGTCGTAGGCTTCGCCGATGAGCTGCATGTCGGCGTACTCGATGCCGTTGTGGACCATCTTGACGAAGTGGCCGCTGCCGTCGGGACCGATGTGAGTGCAACAGGGTTCGCCGTCGACGTGCGCGGAGATCTTCTCGAGCATCGGACCGACTGATTCGTACGACACCGCGGGGCCGCCGGGCATGATCGACGGACCGTTGAGTGCGCCTTCCTCGCCGCCGGAGATGCCCGCGCCGATGAAGTTCAGGCCGCGTTCGGCCATCGCAGCCTCGCGACGGATCGTGTCGGTGTAGAGGGAGTTGCCGCCATCGATGATGATGTCGCCCTTCTCCATCACGTCGGCCAGCTCAGAGATGACCGCATCGGTGGGGTCGCCCGCCTTGACCATGATCAACACGCGGCGTGGCTTCTCCAACGCGTCGACGAACTCCTGCATCGTCTCGGTGCGGATGAAGTTGCCTTCGCTGCCGTGCTCATCAAGGAGAGCATCGGTCTTGGCGATGGAGCGATTGTGGAGTGCAACGGTGTAGCCGTGGTGGGCGAAATTGCGGGCGATGTTGGAGCCCATGACTGCCAGGCCGGTGACTCCGATCTGGGCCTTCGACGACGCGGACGATGTGGCGGAGTTGGTCATGCCACCAGCCTATTGCCTCGGCGGCGTCCTGTGTTCTGTCGTGTCCGAAGTGTCGCACCCGCACCGGTCGACGGTGCCGCAAGCCGACCCGGCCCACGAGAGCATCAGTGAGCCGCGACGAGCCTGCTCAGTTCGGTCAGCCAGGGGATTGCGACGGCCAGCGTCGGCACCACCAGGATCGCGGTCGCGCCCGTGTACGCCACGGTGACCAGCCAGATCGGCGCGCGGTCGTGGCGGAGGCGATGGACGCGGGTCAGCGTTGTCGGCCCACCGACAGCCATCGCGCCGCGTGGTGCGACGGCGTCGGCGCACGCGACAAGCGCCCGCCCGAGTGTCGTCGGTGCGGTTGCTCGAACCGCCTGGTCGTCGGCGAGGGCCTCGACGAGAAGCTCTACCGAACCGAGCGCGGAGGAACTACGTACGAAGCGGGGAAAGGCTTCATGGAGCGCGATGAACGCTTCGAGGACGAGGTCGTGGCGTGCGCGCAGGTGTGCACGTTCGTGTGCGATGACGGCAATGAGTTCGTCCCGGGAGAGCCGGGCCACGACGCCCTCACTCAACACGACGCGCTGCCGAATGCCTGGCAGGCAGTAGGCGAGTGGCTGCTCGACGTCGATCATGCGGATATCGCGACCGAACAGCGGATGCGACTGATCGGAGCGGTCGCATCGGTCGAGGATGTCGATGAGTTGGCGATGCGTCGCCCGTCGAGCACGGGTGCGTACGCCGACGCGAACGACCGTGAAGATCAGGCGGGCGCCGATGAGTAGGGTGAGCGCGAAGACGCCCACATAGGCAATCCACAGCGGAAGCCCGACCCGTTCGATCTCTCGCAGTGGGTGGGTCGTCGGCGCGCCATCGGGACCGGGGGAGAGTAGATTCGCTGCGATTGCCAGACCGCAACTGAACGCCGACAGCACCGCGGCAAGGGCGATGGCCTGCCACAGCGTCATGGCCGCCCGGGGTGCACGAATCGGCCACTGGGCTCGCGACAACGCCTCAGGGGCAGGGCCGACGAAAACCAGCGTCATGATGCCGAAGAGCAGTGCGGTCATCGAGTGCTGTCCTAGCGGTGGGCTGTATAGCAGGATGAATCAGTCGTGCAAGTAATTAATAGAACGAAAGCAAGCGAATCAACGGTACTCAAGCGAATCTAGCTGGTCTCTTGAGTTCCGCGGGCTGCTTCGAGCTCATCGAGCGCACGACGCAGTGCGGCGGCTTCGTCGGCGCCTACTCGACCGACAAAGCTGACGAGGGCCGCGTGCCGAGAGCCGGGGGCGTGCGCTTCGCTGAGCGCATCGACCATCAACGACGCCACGAGGTCTTCGCGTGGATGGGTGGGGACGTACTTGTGGGCTCGGTCCTCGCGGATTTGTGTGACCAGGTTCTTCTTCGCCAGACGCTGCAACACGGTCATCACCGTGGTGTAGGCAAGGGAGCGGTCGCGGGATAGATCCGCGTGGACCTGGCGAACCGTCTGAGGTGTGGGACTCTCCCAAAGGAAGTCCATCACCGCACGCTCCAGATCGCCCAATCCGTTCATCTTTCGCATTTTACTGCCGTTTCCTCTACTTGCTCGACGCCGGGGCCAACTTGTCTCGCTGGGTGCCTTGACAATGTTGGTAAGGCTAGCCTACGTTAATCACAACGTCGGACCGCGCGAGAGTCCTGAGGGCTGCAGAGACCCCCGGTCCACGTCGCGGTAAGCCCCACATCCCCAACGGGATGTGGGGCTTACTGGTTCCCGGCGATGTCCACAGGGCCAGCCATGCTCGACCACGTGGGTCGTGACACTCTTGTTCGCATGACTGTTGACGACACGGACAACTTTTCGAAGTTCGCGGGCAAAGGCCTCGACGCCCTGCTCGGCCTGCAGATCACCGACATCGACGACGACGGCGCGGTCACCGCGACCTTGGAGATCGATTCGCGACATCACCAGCCGTTCGGCATCGTGCACGGCGGCATCTACTGCGCAATCGCCGAAAGCGTTGCCAGCACCAGTGGTTTCGTGTGGCTGTCCAAGCAGGGGCCGGGTCAGACGGCGGTCGGCGTGAACAACAACACCGACTTCCTCCGTTCGGTCAGCAGTGGCGTCGTCACCGCAAAGTCGTCGCCCATCCACCGCGGACGCCGGCAACAGCTATGGCGTGTCGAGATGTCCGACGACGCAGGTCGCCTGCTGGCCACGTCGCAGGTGCGTCTCCAGAACATCGACATGCCTGCGGGCGCGTGACCACGCGGCACACGTTGGGCGCCGACGTCCGGCGCTCGGTCGAAGAGCTGCTTGCGCCGGTCGACGACGATCTCGCGGCGCACTACCCCGGCGATCGTGCTGATCCGCAGCCGGTGCACACCGTCTACGTGAGCGCGGCAGACGTCGACGAACAGACGCCGCGGTCGTGGGGTGACGAGGCGCTCCGGATCGCCGACGCCGCGTCGCGTGTCCTCGGCGAACTCGCGGACGACGACGTGGTCGAAATCGTGCACGAGCGGTTACGAACCAACCCGATCGAGGATCTGCGGATCGATCTCGAAGACGGGTACGGATGGCGTCCTGACGCCACCGAGGATGCCGACGCCCGTCGCGCAGGCGAGACCCTCGCTGCCTGGACTCGCCAACGACCCCACGCACCTCGATCCGCGGGCGTGCGGGCAAAGGGGCTCGGAGCCGTCGAGCGCAGCCGCGGTCTACGCACGCTTGAACTGGTCCTCGACGCCGCGGGTGGGGTTCCCGACGGTTTTGTGTTCACCGTGCCGAAGCTGCGCGACGTGCGGCAGGTCGACGCCGTGAATCTGCTGTGCGCCGAGTTCGAGCGCGTCCACGGCGTGCCCGTCGGCTCATTGCGATTCGAACTGCAAATCGAGATCCCGCAGGCGATCCTCGGCCAAGACGGTCGCGCAACGGTTGCCGAAGCGGTGCATCGGGGTGCCCCGCGGCTGAGCGGCCTGCACTACGGCACCTACGACTACAGCGCAGCATGCGGAATCGTCTCGGCGCAGCAGTCTCTGTCGCATCCGGTCGCCGATCACGCCAAGAACGTCATGCAGGCCGCGGCCGCGCAGACCGGGGTCTGGCTCAGTGACGGCTCGACTCAGGTCATGCCGACCGGCGACGACGCCCAGGTCGCGGCGGCGTTGCGGCGTCACCACTGGCTGGTGCTGCGGTCGCTCGAGCGCGGCTACTACCAGGGGTGGGATATGCATCCGGGGCACCTGATCACCCGATGGGCCGCGGTCACCGGGTTCTACCGGTCGGCGATGCCGACCGCGGTGACTCGACTGCAGAGCTATTTCGAGCGACGCGGCGGCGACGTCGTCGACGAGCCGGCCACCGCGATGTCGTTGGCGCTGGTCGTCGGCCGAGGGTTGGCGGCAGGTGCGTTCACCGAAGGCGAGGTCACCGCGATCGCGCCGCAGTGCACCGCAACCCGCCTCGCACAGTTGCGCGCCACCGGCGGCGCACTCGTCGACGAGTGACGCCGCTTCGACGCGCCGCGGCGCAGCGCGCGTGGCAGGATGACCACACCAGCACTGGGGTGTGTCGACCCCGGATCGTCGTGAAGAGGGGTTCAGGTGCGGCTGTCGCCACATGAACAAGAACGGTTGCTCATCTCCTACGCCGCGGAACTGGCCCGGCGCAGGCAGGGGAGGGGTCTGAAGTTGAACCACCCCGAGGCCGTCGCGCTGATCACCGATCACGTCCTCGAGGGTGCGCGAGACGGACGCAGCGTCGCCGAACTCATGGCATCCGGTCGTGAGGTTCTTGCTCGCGACGACGTGATGGACGGTGTGCCCGAGATGCTCCACGACGTCCAGGTGGAGGCAACGTTCCCGGACGGGACGAAACTCGTCACCGTGCATCATCCGATCGGGTGATCCTGATGAGCTACTGGGTCCTTATAGCTCAAAAGCCAACGGCGACAACGTATTCCATGTTCGTGATCCCGTGTACCGGCGTGTCGGCGACACCGCGCGGCTGCCAGAACGAGAGGTGTCATGTCTGACGACAGTCCCGCGGTGATCCCCGGCGAGGTGATCGCCGCACCGGGAACCATCGAACTCAACGCAGGAGCCGACCCCGTGACGTTGACCGTCGTGAACTCGGGTGATCGACCCGTACAGGTCGGCAGTCATGTGCACTTCGCCCAAGCCAACTCGGCACTCGATTTCGACAGGGCTGCCGCGCGGGGCCGTCGACTCGACATCGCCGCCGGTACCGCGGTTCGCTTCGAACCCGGCATCGAGATGACCGTGACGCTCGTACCCCTCGGCGGAAGCCGTGAGGTATACGGGATTTCGCTGGACGCGCCGGGAAAGGTCGACTGACATGGCAATTCTGGGACGCGACCGCTACGCGCAGCTCTTCGGCCCGACGACCGGTGATCGAATTCGCCTCGCCGACACCGACTTGCTCATCGAGGTGACCGAAGATCGTTCCGGCGGACCGGGTCTCGCCGGCGACGAAGCGGTATTCGGCGGTGGCAAGGTGATCCGCGAGTCGATGGGTCAGAGTCGCGCCACCCGCGCCGACGGCGCCCCCGACACCGTCATCACCGGTGTGGTCATCCTCGATCACTGGGGAATCATCAAGGCAGACGTCGGTATTCGCGACGGACGGATCATCGCGCTGGGCAAGGCGGGCAACCCGGACACCATGGACGGCGTTCATCCCGACCTGGTGATCGGCGCCTCCACCGAGATCATTGCGGGAAACGGCAAGATCCTCACCGCGGGCGCCATCGACTGCCATGTCCACTTCATCTGCCCACAGATCATGGACGAGGCGCTCGGCAACGGCATCACCACGCTGATCGGCGGCGGCACGGGTCCGGCCGAGGGGAGTAAGGCGACCACGGTGTCGCCCGGCTCGTGGCACCTGGCGTCGATGCTCGCCGCGACCGACGGTTGGCCGATGAACATCGCGCTGCTCGGCAAGGGCAACACCGTGAGTGCCGAGGCGATGCACGAACAGATCCGCGCAGGTGCGTCGGGCTTCAAACTGCATGAGGAGGGGGGGAGTCCGCCCGCCGCGATCGACGCGTGCCTGCGCGTCGCCGACGAGACCGGGGTGCAGGTGGCACTGCACTCCGACACGCTCAACGAGGCAGGCTTCGTCGAGTCGACGCTCGGTGCGATCGCCGGACGCAGCATTCACGCGTATCACACCGAAGGTGCCGGAGGTGGGCACGCGCCCGACATCATCACGGTTGCCTCGGTTCCCAATGTGCTTCCGAGTTCGACGAATCCGACGCGTCCGCACACCGTCAACACGCTCGACGAGCACCTCGACATGCTGATGGTCTGCCACCACCTCAATCCGACGGTGCCAGAAGACCTCGCGTTCGCCGAGAGCCGCATCCGACCGTCGACGATCGCCGCGGAGGACCTGCTCCATGATCTGGGTGCGATCTCGATGATCGGTTCGGATTCGCAGGCGATGGGTCGCATCGGTGAGGTGGTGTTGCGTACCTGGCAGACCGCGCACGTGATGAAACGCAAACGCGGATCGCTGCCGGGCGACGGTGCGGCCGACAACAATCGCGCGCAGCGCTACATCGCCAAGTACACGATCTGCCCGGCCGTCGCGCACGGATTCGACTCCGAGATCGGGTCGGTGGAAACGGGCAAGCTCGCCGACCTCGTGCTCTGGGATCCCGCATTCTTCGGCGTCCGACCGGATCTCGTCATCAAGGGTGGCGCGATCGCGTGGGCACAGATGGGCGACGCGAACGCGTCCATCCCCACACCGCAGCCGGTGTTGCCGCGTCCGATGTTCGGGGCGAGCGCACCGTTGGCTGCCGCGACGTCGATCAGTTTCGTCGCACCGGGCTGCGATCCCGACCTCGCCGAGCGCATCGGTGTGCGACGCACACTCGTGCCGGTCACCGACACTCGCGGAATCGGAAAAGCTGACATGATCAACAACGACGCCCGGCCGGAGATCACCGTCGACCCGGACACGTTCACCGTGACCGTCGACGGCGAGGTGTGGGACGCGCCGCCGGTCACCGAACTGCCCATGGCGCAACGCTATTTCCTGTTCTGAGTTGCCCATGCTCCCGCCCCGATGTCGAGAACCGCACCATGACCCCACCTGAGAAACCCTCGCGCTACGCGGGCGCGCCGCTGGCGATGATGTTGTCGCTGGCCGATTCTCGGCTGCCTGTCGGCGGGCATGTGCACTCGGGTGGCGTCGAACAGGCCATCGCCGACGGCTTCATCCGTGGGGTCAGTGATCTCGCGTCCTTCCTACATCGACGTGTCACCACGAGCGGTTTGGTTGCCGCGTCCATCGCGGCGGCCGTCGCCGACGGCAGCATCGACGTCGCGCGTGCGCTGCAGGAAACCGACGCACGCACGCCGTCGGCGGCCGCGCGCAAAGCGTCGATCGCTCAGGGTCGCGGCATGCTTCGATTGGCCAAACGCATGTGGCCGGAACGGGATTGGTCGTCGCACATGCCGACGACGCATCTGCCGGTCATCAGTGGCGCGGTGGGTGCGGCAAGCGCGCTGTCGGGATTCCACACCGCTCTGGTACTCGTCTACACGACGATGAGCGGCTCGGCGACGGCCGGCCAGCGACTCCTCGCGCTCGACCCCGCCGACGTCGCGCTCATGATCGCCGACCTCGGTCCCGAGTGCGAACGTGTCGCGGCGTCGGCGGCGGTGGGCCTCGCCGACCTCTCCGATCCGGTTCTCGACGTCTTCGCCGAACGCCATGAGCGACAACCCATGCCCCTGTTCATGTCCTGACGTTGCCGTTCACCTCGCGACGTAGCGTTCAACTCACCTAGACCAACCCGCACTGTCCACAATCCCCGAAAGGATCACCATGCCACCGCATCTCATCGACGGAGAGCCACACAGCCACGATCACGATCGTCCACGACGTCACCGCGAGCCGGGCGAGGCGCTGCGGATCGGGGTGGGCGGACCAGTCGGCTCGGGTAAGACGGCTTTGGTCGCAGCGCTGTGCCGCCAGCTTCGTGAGGAACTCTCCGTCGCGGTTCTGACCAACGACATCTACACCACCGAGGATGCAGACTTCCTGCGGCGCAACGCAGTTCTGCCCGACGAGCGCATCACCGCTGTGCAGACGGGTGGTTGTCCACATACCGCGATCCGCGATGACATCACCGCGAATCTCGACGCGATCGACGACCTGGTCGCAGCGAATCCGCCGCTCGACCTGATTCTCGTCGAGTCCGGCGGCGACAATCTCACCGCCACCTTCTCGACCGGCTTGATCGACGTGCAGATCTTCGTGATCGACGTCGCCGGTGGCGACAAGGTCCCGCGAAAGGGCGGGCCGGGCGTCACCTTCTCGGATCTGTTGGTAATCAACAAGACCGACCTCGCCGAGCGGGTCAATGCCGATCTCGACGTCATGCGCCGCGATGCCGCGAAGGTCCGCGACGACCGGCCGACCGCGATGATCTCGTTGACCGACGACCCGGCCGCCACCGACGTCTTGGCGTGGGTTCGCGCACAACTCGCGGCCCCCGTGGCGACGGGGTAATGCGTACCAGGGTCGAGATCGTCGTCGAGCCCGGTCGGCGTTTCCGACATCGGGCATCCGGTGGGTTGGCCGTACGCCAAACCGGTTCGCAGGCAGCACATCTCATCGGAACGGCAGCAACGCCGCTCGGCGGCGACGACATCGAGGTGCGTGTGATCGTCGAAGCGGGCGCCCACCTCGACCTCGGCAGTGTTGCCGCGACCATCGCCCTGCCGTCGACCCGGCGCGTCGACTCGACGATGTCGTGGCACATCGAACTCGGGCCAGGCGCCCGGTTATATCTGCATCCGCAGCCAACCGTCGTTGCGGCCGGTGCTGATCATCGGTCGGAGGTCGTGGTCGCGATGTCGGACGACGCAATCCTCACGCTCGTCGAAGACGTGCAGATCGGGCGTTCCGCGGAACTCGGCGACAAGGACGCCGGCGGGCATTGGGAGGGCGGACTGCATGTCGACGTCGGTGACGTCCCCGCGCTGCGACACCGGGTGGCGCTAGGGGTCGGCTCCACTGCCCAGCAGTCCGGCCTTCGCGCGACCAGCAGCGTCTTTCGCTACCCGGACACGCGCGCCGATCAGGTCGACCCGGAGGCTTTCGCCGCCCGCCTGAGCCTGGCATCGGGTGGATCGCTCGCCACCGCACTCGGAGCGACCGTCACACAGACACGGCGCCTCGTCGACGAGATGGAACTCGCGACGATGGCGCCGTGACCTGAACCAGAAGTCGAGCGGGCGATTAGCTCGCCTTGGTGTCGGTTTTCTTCTCGACCTCTGCGTCGGCCTCCGGTGTCGTTGCGTCTGCCCCGACCGATTCGCCCTCGACCTCGTAGATGGGCTTGTTCTCGAGTTCGGAGAGATGCCCGATGGCGGTGCGGGCGTAGACCTGCTGTTCGGTCACCGCGAGCTGGGTGCGCCCACGGGTACTGAACGCGAAGAACCAGTTGATCAGCGTGTTGAGGCGGTTGCGGAAGCCGACCAGATAGACCAGGTGCAGGGCCAACCAGCCCACCCACGCGAAGTACCCCTCGGTCTCGAACCGCTTGTCTGTTCCCGGGATCGGCACCGACATCACCGCGGAGAACCGCGACACCGTCGCCATCGAACCCTTGTCGTGGTACGAGAACGGCTTTCGCTGCTGCGGGGTCTGACCCTTGAGTTCGTTCTTGATGCAGTCGGCCGCGTACCGACCGCCCTGAATCGCTCCCTGCGCCATGCCGGGCACACCCTCGACGGACATCATGTCACCGACGACGAAGACGTCGGGGTAGCCGGGGATCGACAGGTCGGCGAGCACCTTGACGCGGCCCGCGCGGTCGAGCTCGACGCCCGACTGCTCTGCGAGCTGCTTGCCGAGGGGGCTCGCCTGAACACCTGCAGACCACACCTTGCACTGCGACTCGATTCGGCGCGTGGTGCCGTCCTTCTCCTTCACCACGAGACCGTCGTAGTCGACGTCGACAACCATTGCGTTGAGCTGGATCTCGACGCCGAGCTTCTCGAGGCGCTTGGCGGCCTTCGTCCCGAGCTTCGGTCCCATCGGCGGCAGAACCGCAGGCGCGGCGTCGAGCAGGATCACCCTCGCCTGAGTCGGGTCGATGTTGCGGAAGGTGCCCTTGAGGGTCTTGTCGCTCATCTCGGCGATCTGCCCTGCGAGCTCGACACCCGTAGGTCCGGCACCGACGACCACGAACGTGAGCAACTTGTCGCGCTCGGCCGGGTCATCGGACAGTTCTGCCTGCTCGAACGCGCCGAGAATACGGCCGCGAAGTTCGAGGGCGTCGTCGATGGTCTTCATGCCGGGCGCGAACTCGGCGAACCGGTCGTTGCCGAAGTACGACTGATCGGCGCCCGCAGCGATGATGAGTTTGTCGAAGGGGGTCTCGGTCACTCGCTCGAGCAGACGTGACTTGACGACCTTGTTCTTGAGATCGATCTCGAACACGTCGCCCATGAGGACGGCGGTGTTGTTCTGCTTGCGCAGGACAACCCGGGTGGCCGGAGCGATCTCACCCTCGGCGACGATTCCCGTCGCGACCTGATAGAGCATGGGCTGGAAAAGATGGTGCGTGGTCTTGGCAATCAACGTGACGTCGACGTCGGCCTTGCCGAGTCGCTGCGCGGCGAACAATCCGCCGAATCCCGAGCCGATGATGACAACACGAGGACGGGCGGGGGCTGTCGGAGCGGGGCTGCTCATGATCGAGAACATCTCCTTCGCGCATTGCGGGAACGACGCGCAGGGCGCGCGTACATCTCAACGGTAGTCAATGATCAGTCGTAGGTCGCGGTGAGCCTTCGGTTGACGCCGAACTGCTCGCGCGGCGATGTTGCGGACGCATCACCGCCGTCACGTACGGCACCGCACCCGAGCGTCACGCGGGCAGGTTCAGCACCTGGTGTCGGCGCGCGTCTGCGCCCATGACCAGTGCTTCCCAATGGTGTCTGAGCAGCTCGTATTCGAGTTCTCCCAGGTTCTCACGATCCCCGTGACCAGGTGCGGGCTGCCCGCCGACGAGATCGCCGCCCGCCCGAACGCCTGACACTCGCATCCCGAGCTTTTCCATCACTCGTCGCGACGAGGAATTGCGCAGAGTGGTGCTCGCGAAAACACGCTCGGTGTGCAGTTCGTCGAATGCTAGTCCGACGACAGCGCGGGCCGCCTCGGTGGCGAGTCCACGGCCCCACGTCTCGCGGCACAGCCGATAGCTCAGTTCCATCTCCGAACGCTGACTGTGGCGGGGCGCACGGAGCAGTACCCAGCCGAGAAATGCCTGATAGCGCTGGTCGATGGCGATCCACATCCCACCCCGACCGGTGCGCAGTTCAGCCCGGGCGCGGGGGATGACCCAGTCGGAGATCTCGGCACGCGGCGTCGGGCGTCCGCCCGAGACAAACCGCATGACCTCGGGATCGGAGTCGAGAAACACGAGCGCATCGACGTCGGTCGCGTCGACCGGTCGTAGCCGTAGACGGCGAGTCTCAACGATCACACATCCCCCAAGAAAACCGAGCGTGCCGGGCAGTCATGGCCCCCTGCAAGTCTCTCCCCGGTCACGGAGTCTACGTAGTCTCCGCCCGGACCGGGTCAGATCGTCGCGGTGTGTCGTGCGTGAGTGTGCTGTTGTCACGACGCCGTGCCGCCGATGTCGGTTCCGCCGGATAGGCTGCGGAGCGTGTCAGATACCACTGTCCCGATCGTCGGTGGCGAGCCCGCCGCGTCCGTTGGTCCCGGTCCGGTGTCGCCGTCGGGCGCAACCACAGTGTCCTTACAGTTGCGCTGGGGCGACATGGATGTCAACAAGCATGTCAACAACGTGCAGTTCGCCAGGCTCTTCGAAGAAAGTCGTGTGCGCACGTTCGCGGAGTGGTTCGAGGGCAAGTCGGTGGTGCTCCCGATTCTGGTCGCGCGTCAGGTCATCGAGTTCCGCGCAGTCCTCGAGTACTCGTTCGAACCGGTCGCCATCACCACCGGCGTCTCGCGGATCGGACGGACGTCGTACACCCTGACGGCCGTCCTGGCCGATCCGTCCGGTCTCGTCTGTGCCGTCGCCGAGACCACGCTCGTCGCCATCGACCCCAGTACCTCTCGCCCGCGACCCATCTCCGACGACGGCCGCGCCATCCTTGAATCGCATCGCATCGAGCCGCAGCCGATGCACACGAACTGACCGAGGTCGGAATCACCACGTGCTGAGCCTCCACCGCGCAGAACGCAGCGACACCCTCGCCGACGCACTCGCCGACGTCCTGCGGACCCCGCTTGCCGATCCGATGGCAACCGAGATCGTCGCGGTGCCTGCGCGCGGCGTCGAACGATGGCTGACTCAACACCTCGCGACCACATTGGGTGCAGGCGCCGGCCGCACCGACGGGATCGCCGCGAACATCGACTTCTCGTCGCCGGCCGCGTTGAGCGAAGCCGTCGTGGATGCCGTCCGTGCAACGCCGCGTTCGCATACGGGACCGTATGGCCACCACGACCCCTGGGAACCAGCACGAATGGTGTGGCAGGTCCTCGCCGTTCTCGACGAGAACATCGACGATCCCGCACTCGAGATCATTGCGCGACATATCGGTTCGGGTCGCTCCGCGACG